>CAIXQT010000169.1 GCA_903921665.1 uncultured Opitutia bacterium | reverse complement strand
CTGCTGACGCCGCGCCAGCACGCCGTCCACCACACCGACCCCAAGAACACCTACTACTGTCCGATCACCAATCTGGTGAACCCGGCCCTGGAGGCCGTGCGCTTCTGGGACTGCCTGGAGTCGGTCATCGAGACGCTGACCGGCGCGACGCATCGCCAAGACACCTCGAACCGCGGCGAAGGCCCGGCGCCCGTCTGGATCGCCGGCTACCGTCGACCCAGCCGTCCGGTCGACGTGCCCGCGGACCTCGACGCCGAACCCGAAGGCGTCCGCTGACCCAAGTCCCATTCCATCCCAACCCGCCATGATCATCCACGTCCTCACCACCCTCGCCGTCTACGCGTCCGTACCCGAACCGATCAAGGCCGTCGGCGAGTTCCTGCTCGGTCTGCTTTTATTCATCGGCCTGATGGGCCGGCCCTGACACCCTGCAGCCACTTCGCCATGCGTGCTTTCCTCTGCCTGCTGCTGCTCGTAGTGACCCCCGGCTGCGATTTCCTCACAGACGCCGCCACCCGGGCGGCGTTTGAGATCGAAGCCGCCACGCACGAGATGCGCCGGCAAGGCCTCGCTTCCTATGAGTTCACCCATATCCCCAAGACCTGGCCCGAGGGCGTCGACGGACCTTGGGAGCTGGTCATACATGAAAGCAGCCAGATCGGCCAAGGCGGCCTCGGCCTCGGGCGATACGGGACCAGCTACCACACCCGGTTCGTGCGCGTGCCCCGTACGCTGAGGATCGCGAAGCAGGCCGGCGAAGGCTGCGTCATCGTGCTCCGCCGGAACGGCGACGCCATCGAGCTCGTCGGACTCCGTTAAGTTCGGCTTACTTCGCCAGAGGGACCTGGGAATTGCCCATGAGGTAGGCGAGGAGGTCGCGCTGCTGCTCAGGCGTGAAGGCCTGCAGGAGTCCTTCCGGCATGAGCGAGATGGGCAGGGTCTCCCGCTTGGTGATGTCCTGCTTGTCGATCACGGTCTCCTGGCCGACGGAACGCAGCGTGAGCGTGCGTTCGCTCTGCGCGCCGACGATGCCGCTGAGCACGCGCCCATCCTTGAGCGTGATGCTGTTCAGATAATAGGCGGCATCCACGACGGCGCTGGGGTCGACGATGTTCTCGAGGAGGTAGTTGAGGTCGTGACGGCCGCTGCCGGTGAGATCAGGCCCAAGCGCGCCGCCTTCGCCGTAGAGCTTATGACACTGACCGCAGAGGGCGGCGTAGAGCGCACGTCCCTTGCTCTGGTCGGCCTTGGCGAGGAAGTCCGCGGTGTGGCGCGCCTTGAGTTCGGCGACGAGCTTGAGCTTGTCCGCCGAGGTCTCACGCGTCTCGCCCCAGACCTTGCTGAGCTGTTCGTTGAGCTTGGCGTCGTTGAACGCGCGCACCTGACGCACGGCGGAAGGACCGAAGTCAGCCTTGGGGATCTTGCCTTCTTCGATGGCCTTGAGGAGATGGGCCGCGAAACGCGGACGGGAGACGAGCGCCATGATGGCCTCCGGACGCTCATGCGGGTAGAGCTGCATGTAGCGCCCGATGATACGGATCGCGACGCCATCCTGGTCGAACTGGGTGAGGCCCTGAATGGCCTCCATGTTCACGCCGCGGACATAGATCAGCTTCTCGCAGACGGCCTTGAGCTGCGCATCCTTGGCCTCGATGAGCGAAAGCAAGGCGGCGCGGCGCTGCTCCATGAGGGCGCTGTCATCGAGGGCGATCTTGCGGATCGCGTCGAGGGCCTGGCCGTCGCCGAAGATGACGTTGAGCTGCCGAGCCTGATCCTGCGCCGCGACGGCGGCCGTCGGGATCGAGGCGACGAACTTATCCCAAGCGGCGGGCTTGGGCGCCTTGCGCCAACCTTTCAAGGCCTCGGCGAGGCCGGCGACGATGTCGGCCTGGCCCTCGGGCATCTGCGCGGCATTCGCGAGGAGGTCGTTCAAGGCGGCGGGCTGCTTGTCGGCGCCTTCGGCGATGCGACGAGCGATGAGCTTGGTGACCTGCGGAACGCGGCTGACGTGCGCGCAAGCGACGAGGTCGGCGAGCGGCAGCTCACGGATGCCGGTCCAGGTGAGGAGCGGCAGGTTATGGTCGGTCGCATCCTGGTCGTAGCGCAGGAGGTGTTGGGCGACGAGCGCCCGCACGGAAACGGTGAGGTGCGGCAAGGCCGAGGCGAGCGCGAGGCGCACGCGTTGACCGCGGGATTCGCCGGCGAGCTTGAGGATCGCAGCTTCCTGCTCTTCGCGGTGGGCGATGAAGCCGGTGTGCTGCGCGAACTTGGCCAAGGCGTTGTTCCGGTGCACGAGCGGCTCGGTGAGCTCGCGTTCGATGAGACGCGCGAGGACATCCTGACGCTGCTCGGCGAGGACGGCGGCCGGGCTGTAATGCTTGGCGTGCTGCGCCGCGAAGGGCTTGTCGCCCGATTTGACGGTGCGCAGCGCCAGCAGGGTCGAATGGGCGTTGAGCGCGAGAACGCTGTCTTGTTCGGAAGCGAGCTGCTCCCAAGCGGAGGTGGCGGACGCGAGGTCGACGCCCTTCCAGGCGCGCTCACGGAGTTCCCAGCGGGCCATGCGCACGAGCCATTCGTTCTTGCTGCGCTGAAGCTCGACGAGCTCCGCCGGCGTGGCCTTGGCGAAATCGACGCCGGGCTGCTTGGGGTCGCCGTAGCTGACCTTGAAGATGCGCCCGGTGGTACGATGGATGCCATCCTGATCATGACACTCGCCGATATCGCTCCAGTCGAGGATGGTGACGGCGCCGTCGGGGCCCTGGCTGATTTCGATGCCGCGGAACCATTGGTCGTCTGACTTCAGGATGTCGGGCTGGTGCTTCATGATGAGCGCGCTGCCTTTACGCTCGATGCCTTCCACGTTCACGCGGCGTCCATGCAGGTTCAGCGTCATGAGCTTGTCGCGGTACTGAGAGGGCCAGTTGTCGCCCTGGTAGATCATCATGCCGACGTGCGCGTGTCCGCCGCCGAAGCTGTCCGCGCCGCCGCGGCCGCCGTCGGCGTCGTTCCACTTCTTGCCGGTGTCCCAGTGATAGTGGTCGGCCTGCTGGTCGATGAGTTCGTAGATAAAAGGATAGGGATCCTCGCCATGCATGCGCTTGAGGTGCGCGCCGTGGATTCCCTGCCAGCCATGGCCGATGACGGTGTTGATGAACAGCAGCTCATGGTCCTTGGTCCAATCGGAGCCCCAAGGATTGGTGGTACCGTGGCAGTACGGCTCAAAGACCTTAGTGACGGGATGATAGCGCCAAAGACCGCCGGCCGTGGGCAGGCGCTTTTCTTTGGATACGCCTGGGACGTCGATCCACGAGGTGCTGGAAATGCCGACGCGACCATAGAGCCAGCCGTCGGGACCCCACTTGAGTCCGTTGGCGAAGGTGTGACGGCTCGCGGCGGTGGTGCTGAATCCATCGAGGATGACCTGAGCCGGGCCGGCGGGCTTATCTCCATCCATGGGGATGAAGACCAGGTTCGGCGGACACACGGCCCAGACGCCGCCGAAGCCGCGCTCGATACTGGTGAGCATCTGGACCTCGTCGGTGAAGACGGTGCGCTTGTCGAATTTGCCGTCATGATCGGTATCCTCGAGGATGAGGATGCGGTCGCGCAGGTTCAGGTCATAGCGTTCCTTGCCGTCGGAATAGGTGTAGTTCTCGGCGATCCACAGGCGGCCGCGTTCGTCCCAACAAAGCGCGATGGGCTGGCGGACGTCCGGCTCGGCGGCGAAGAGCGTGGCCTTGAAGCCCTCGGGGAGATGCAGCTTGGTGAGCGCGTCGGCCGGCTTGAGCAGCGGGATGGTCTCCTTCTGGTTATTATGCGGCTCCGGGAACGGCGCGGCGAAGGCCGCGGCACCGAGGACGAGGGCGAGACTACGGGCGAACATGGGGATACGACCACCTTGGGCAGGCGTGGTTCCGCTTCAACCCCAGACCCACCGAAACGTCCGGTCAGAGGCCCTTGGCGATCTGGCCGTAGACGTCCGTCGAGGCGATCTGCGCGGGCAAGGCGGCCGATGCGGGCGCGATGAGCACAGGCCAGTCGAGCGGGTCTTCGGGGATGCGCCCATGCGAGCCCTTCACGAGCGAGGCGTCTTGCGAGATGACCTGCATGAGCGCCTTGAAACCGAGCTTCTTCTTCAGCAGGAACCAGGCGACCGCGAGCATCGGGAAACGGATCTTGGGGTCGATGAACAGCTCGACGGGGTCGTAGCCGGGCTTGCGATGGATGTCCACGGTGCGCGCGAAGTCGGGCTCACCCTGTCCTTCCTCCCACCAGTAATAAGAGAACCAGCTATGGTCGTCGGCGATGACGACGAAGTCGCCGCTGCGCACATGCTTGATGCCAGCAGCGGCCTGGCCTTCGGCGTCGAGCACCTGGGCGACACCGGGCGTGGCGAGCAGGACCTGGCGGACTTCTTCGCGGACCGACGGATCAAGGACCACGACGTGCGCGACCTGATGGTCGACGACGGCGAAGGCCTTGGAGTTGAAGGTGTCGAGGGTGAGGCTGCCGTCCTCAGGCTTAAGCTCGAGCCAGCCATGCCCGCGCAGGACCTTGTTCAGCGGGACGGCGCGATCGACAGCGGTGATGGCGTATTCGGAGACGATGAGGACTTCGACGCCGCGGGCTTCGAGGAATTCGGCGAGGTCGCCGACAAGCTTGTCCACGTCCTGGCGCGCGGTGTCGCAGCGCGGGTCCGTCGGACCGAAGCGCTGAAGGTCGTAGTCGAGGTGCGGCAGGTAGACCAAGCTGAGGTCGGGCTGCTCGTGTTCTTCGATCCAGCGGGCCGAATCGGCGATCCACTGCGACGAAGGCAGGCCGGCGCGCGGACCCCAGAAAGAATGGAACGGGAAATCGCCAAGGTCGCGCTTGAGCAACTCCTTGAAGCGCTGCGGGTAGCTCGCGATGTCGAAGATCTTGCCGCCGTCGGCCTTGTAGACCGGGCGCGGCGTGACGGAGATATCCGCCGCAGTACCCATGTTATACCACCAGAAAAGGTTCGCGACCTTGAGCTTCGGATTCTTGGCGTGCAGTTCGTCCCAGACCTTGGGCGCGAGCACGACGCGGTTCGACTGCTTCCAGAACTGCACCTCGCTGAGCGTGCGGTCGTACCAGCCATTACCGACGATACCATGCACGCTCGGCTGCTTGCCCGTCAGGTAATCGGATTGCGCGGTGCAGGTGACGGCCGGGAATGCCGGGCGGACCTTCGCGACGCTGCCCTTCGCGGTGCGGGCGGCGAGACGCGGCATGACGCCGGAGCTCAGGTCGCGGGCGGAGAGACCGACGACGTTCAGGACCGCGCGACGCATGGCTGCTGATCCCGCGCCCGTAGTTCGTCGGCGGCCTTACGCACGACGGCGGAAGCCATCTCGTGGACCTGCGTGGACTTACCGATGGCGGTCGGCAGCACGAGCGTGAGCTGGCCGCCGAGGTGTTCGCGGAATTCTTCGAGGCCGGCCAGCATCGGCGCGCCGCCTTCGAGGTGCATCTCGGGCGCGTAGATCTTGAAGCCGAGGGCAACGAGCAGATTGAGCGAGCGTTCGGTCTCTTCCTTGCCGAAGAGGCCGAGTTCGCGGGCGCAGATCAGGTCGAGCGCCAGGCCGACAGCCACGGCCTCGCCGTGCGTGAGGCGATGGTTGGTCATCGACTCGAGCTTGTGCGCGGCCCAATGGCCGAGGTCGAGCGGACGGGCGCTGCCGAGTTCGAAGGGGTCGCCATTGCCGGCGATGTGCTTCGCGTGCAGTTCGGCGGAGCGGCGGACGGCGCGACCGATGGCAGGGATATTGCCGGCGGCGAGTAGCGCGGACTCTTTCTCGAGGTTGGCGAAGAAGACCGGGTCCTTGAGGAGCGAGACCTTCACGGCCTCGACGAGTCCGTCGCGCAGGCCGCGGGCGTCGAGCGAGGCGAGCAGCGCGAGGTCGTTGACCACGGCGGCGGGCACGGCGAAGGCGCCGGTGAAGTTCTTCTTCCCGAAGGTGTTGATGCCGTTCTTCACGCCCACGCCGGCGTCGCCCTGGCCGAGGGTCGTGGTGGGCATGCGCACGAGACGCACGCCGCGGTGGGCGGTGGCGGCCGCGAAGCCGACGGCGTCGAGGAAGGCGCCGCCGCCGATGGCGAGGACGTACGAGTGGCGGCAGATCTTGTCGGCCTCGATCGCGGCGAGGGCGGCCTTGACGACGGCTGAGTCCTTCTTGGCGGCCTCGCCGCCGGTGAGCACGAGGGGCGCGCGGGTGAAGGCCACGCCCATGGTCTTACCGTAGGCGGCGACCTCGGCGGCGAACCCCGGGCGGGAGTTCGCCAGGCCGGCATCGACGATCGGGATGACCTTGGCCCCGGCGAAGAGGTCGGCGAGGACGCGGTTACCCGCAGCGAACGCGCCTTCGGTGAAGAAGATGCGATGGCGGTAGGTTACCGCGAATTCGAGGTCAAGGGAGTCGTCCATAGCCCTGGGGGAGGGTTAATCAGAAGAGGATAGACGCCTAAGGACAAGCCAAGTTCCCAACTTCGGCCTTCGTAAAGGCCCAAATCCCGCCCGGATCAGGTGGTCGGGATCCAGCGGCGCAGCAACAGGGTCAGGCCGAACGAGCCGAAAGGCATGACCCAGACGAGCCGCGATGCGAAGACGGCCCAACCGACCTCGACGGAGCCTTCGGTGCCGGAGCGCATGTAACCGACGTAATAGAAGAAGATGCCGGCGGCGGCGAAGTCGACCAACGGGAACGCGGCGAGACGGTCGGCGACGCGGCGGCCGACGCCGGCCGGCAAGGCGTGGCGACGATTGGAGAAAAAGACCCAGATCCAGAACAGCAGGCAACCGATGAGGGCGGGCTGCGGCCTGGCGTTCACCTCGGGCAGGAATTGCACGAGGACGAGCGGGACGGGCACGAGATAGAGCAGCCACTCGGCCCACTTGGGCGGCACGCCGGGTCCGGCTTCATGACGCGCGACGAGCGTGATCACGAACGTCAGCAGCCAGAGCACGCCAGGATGCACGAGGAGCGCGACGAGGCTCCAGCCGCGGAAGTGCGGGCCGTCGATGAGACCGCCGACGGCAAAGAAACCGATGAGCGGCAGGAGCGCGCGGCACAGCCCCATCACGACCGGCGCCCAGCTGACGCCCTTGTGCCAGCGATCATAGACCAGCACGCCGGCGACGAGGAGGAGCACGAGCACGGAGGTGATGCCACGATGCCCGCCGAGCGAAGCCGCGACGGTGCACCATGAGCCGAAGAAGAGCGCGAGGCCGCCGACGATGAACGCGGCGCGCGCGGAGACGAGGCCGGCCGGGATCGGCCGGGTGGAACGGCGCTCGGCGTCCCAGCGCGCGTCGAAGGCGTCGTTGAGGATCATGCCGCCGACATAGATGAGCGAGACTCCGAGGAGCAGGCCGAGGAGCGAAAGCAGTAGGCCGTTCGCGTAAGGAAAACGGTCGGTGTAGACGTAGCCGAGCAGCCAGCCGGCGACGAGGTTGCTCCAGACCGTCGGCAGGTTCGAGCCACGGGTGAGGATCAGCCAGGCGCGGAGCTTCACGAACATCTCAGAGGGGCTTCACGCCACGCTTCGCGAGCTCGGCGAGCGTCCAGCGATACTCTTCGGCGATCATGTCGGCGACGTCGGCCGCGCGGACTTCGGGCGGCAGGACTTCCCAGGTGTACGTCTCGATCTCGAGCTCGCGGCAAGCGCCCGGGGCTTTCGCGATCACATCGAGCGCGGCCTTGAGGTGGTCGTTCGTGGTGGAGAGTTCGTCGGACAGGCGGTCGGCGTTCACCGGCACATGGAAGTGCACGCGGAGTTCCTCGAGCGTGCGGAGCTGGTCGATCGCCGCCATGGCGAACGGGATGTCCTTGAAGCGCACGATGGAGCCGTCCTTGGCGCGACCCATGGTCTGGTGCAGGTACGTGGGCTCATGCATCTTCGCGAGGCGCGCGAGCGCGACCTCGGTGGGCTTGAGCTTCAGCGCCGAGCTGAGGTGGAACTTGAGCACGGGCGCGCCGCCGGCGTTGAGCCGCGCGATGGCCTCGTGGGCTTCTTCGTATTGCAGCGCGAAATGGCAAGTGTCGTAGGCGATGCCGAGGTGCGCGTCGACGAGGCCCTTCGCGGGCTCCTCGGCGCGGAGCTGCTCGAAGAGACGTAGGGCTTCCGGCGTGTTCTCGGCATGGCCGATCGGCTCAGGTTCGAGCGCGAGGCGGAGATGCGTGCCGGTGCGATCGCGCAAGCGGGCGAGGTGTTCGGCGCACGCGAGCAGGTTGCGGCGCATGACCTTGAGCTCGTCGGCATTGCGGCCGAAGCCCTTGAACGAACCCGGCAGCGTGCTGACGGTGCCGACCTTGTCCGGCGGACCGAACGCGGCGAGGAGGTCGAAGAGGCGGTTGGTGTATTCGAGGCGCGGGGCTTCGCACCAGTCCGGCGCGAAGACGTTGTCCTTCACGGCCTGGCCGTGGAACGGGCCGAACGGGAAACCGTTGATGCCGGCGACGACGCAGTTCTCCTTGTCCAGCCAGGCGCGGAAGGCCGCGAGCGTGGCGGGCACGGCGAGTTCCTTCGCGGCGAGGTCACCGAGGCGCAGGCCGAGGACGTACGTCTTGCCGGGCGAGACGCGGTCGCGCACGCGAAGCGCGTGGTCGCGCAGGCCGGCGAACGTCTCGGCCCAACCTTCGCCGCGGTGGACGTTGGTGCAGTAGGCGAGGGAAAGTCCGGACGTGAGCTTCACGCGGGTCAGGCCTGGGCGGCGGGGTCCT
>CAIXQT010000168.1 GCA_903921665.1 uncultured Opitutia bacterium | reverse complement strand
GATGCCTTCCTTCTCGAGCTCGGCGGCGGCCTGGATGCCTTCCCAGGTGGAGGCCATCTTCACGAGGATGCGCTCCTTGGGGATGCCGGCGGCCTTATAGAGAGCGATGAGCTCGCGGGCCTTGGCGACGGTGGCCACCTTGTCGAAGGACAGGCGGGCGTCGACTTCGGTCGAGACGCGGCCCGGGACGATCTTGAGGATCTCGGTGCCGAAGGAGATGAGGAGCGCGTCGACGGCGGCCTGGACGCCCTTGCTCTTGTTGTCCTGGGCGGCCTTCTGGAGCAGCGCCTGATACTCAGGCATCTGGACCGCCTTGAGGATGAGGCTGGGGTTGGTCGTGGCGTCCAGAGGCTTGAAGGCCTTCATGGCGGCGAAGTCGCCGGTGTCGGCGACGACCTTGGTGTGTTGGCGAAGCTGTTCGAGTGCGTTCATGAGTGAAGGGTTTGGAGCGTGTTAAAGGGGGCGGGCTTGTCCAGCCCGACCCGAAAAAACGGGCCGTAGCTTACCCTCAGGGCATCTCTCGCTTGTTTCGGCGGGCAGGGTGGTGCAAATTGCCCCATGCGAATCAAGGTCAAGCAGGCTCTCGCCGCGGAGCAGCCGCTCCAAGGGGTCACGGTCTCCGGGTGGGTCCGTACCCGCCGTGATGCGAAAGACTTCTCCTTCGTCGAGATCAACGACGGCTCCTGCTTCAAGAATCTCCAGGTGGTGGTCGATGCCGCTACGCCTGGTGCGGAACAGCTCAAGGAAGCGCTGACGGGATCTTCGGTCAGCGTGGACGGCGAACTCGTGCCTTCGCCCGCGAAGGGGCAGAAATGGGAGCTCAAGGCCACGGCTTTCCGGTTGCTGGGCCGGGCCGACGAGACTTTCCCGCTGCAGAAGAAGGGTCATACCGTCGAGTTCCTGCGCACGATCCCCCACTTGCGCGCCCGGACCAACCGCCTGGGCTCGATGATGCGCGTCCGTAGCCGCATGGCCATGGCCGTCCACGAGTTCTTCCAGCGCCGCGGCTTCGCCTATGTGCATACGCCGATCGTCACGGCCAGCGACTGCGAAGGCGCCGGCGAACTTTTCCGCGTCACGACCCTCGATCCGGTCGCCCCGCCGAAGACGCCTGAAGGCAAGGTCGATTGGGCCGCCGATTTCTTCGCGAAGCAGTCTTATCTCACCGTATCAGGTCAGCTCGAGGGCGAGACGCTCGCCTGCGCGCTGGGCGATGTGTACACTTTCGGGCCTACGTTCCGGGCAGAGAATTCCCACACCAGCCGCCACGCCAGCGAGTTCTGGATGATCGAGCCCGAGATGGCTTTCTGCGACCTCGAGGGCGACATGCGCTGCGCCGAGGAACTGGTGAAACACCTAGTAAAGACGGCCTTGGAAGAGTGTTCCGACGAACTCGAATTCTTCAATGCCTACGTCGACAAGGGCCTCCTCGAGCGCCTGCGTTTTGTCGCGGAACGCCCCTTCGCGCGGGTCTCCTATACCGAGGCCGTGGAGCTCCTCCTGAAGTGCGGTCGCAAGTTCGAGTACCCCGTCATCTGGGGGGAGAACCTTCAGTCCGAGCATGAGCGTTACCTGACCGAGGAGCACTTCAAGTGTCCCGTGACGGTCTTCGACTACCCTAAGTCCGCCAAGCCTTTCTATATGCGCCAGAACGACGACGGTAAGACCGTCGCCGCCATGGACGTCCTCGTACCTGGTGTAGGTGAGATCGTCGGAGGCAGCCAGCGCGAAGAGCGCCTCGATCGGCTGGTCGCCGCGATGCAATCGCACGGCCTCGATCTGGAAGGCTACGGCTGGTATATCGATACCCGCCGCTTCGGCTCCGTGCCGCACGCCGGGTTCGGGCTCGGCTTCGAGCGACTGCTCATGTTCGTCACCGGCGAGGGCAATATTCGCGACGTCATCGCCTACCCGCGGACGCCTGGCCACGCCTGAGCCGGCTTACTTCTGCCGGAGCAGGTCGAGGATCGCCCGGGCAGTCGCGCAGTTATGGCGGACCATCTGCTGGCTGGGGGTCGTCGGCTTGGCGTCCTTGGACGTGGCGGCGTGCGTCGGCGGCAGGGTGAAGACTGGCGTGGTCGAAGCCACCATGCCGACGGCGTTGCCGAAGCCGTCGATGATCGGGCCGCCGCTGGAGCCGCGCGCGTAATCCGCCGTCGTCTGCATGAAGATCGCGCCGTTACGTTCCGGCTCGTTCATCTTGAAATAGCGCGTGATGATGCCTTCGGAGATGCAGCCGAAGGTGCTGGCCGGATGGCTGTAGCAACGGACGGCCGTACCTGCGGGCGCATCGTCGCGTAGCGGCAGGCAGGCGAGGCCTTGGGCGTCGACGCGGAGCAGGGCGACGTCATGGGGCTTGTCGGTGGCGAGAACCTCGCGGACAGGGAAGAACCTGCCGTCGGCGGTCATGACGCCCATCGCCTCGGCGACGGCGTTGGCGGCGACATGATGATTCGTCGCGATGACGCCGTCGGCGCTGATCGCGAAGCCGCTGGCGAGCGTGTGGTGCCACTTCGAGCACTTGTCGCATTTATAGGCGGAACCAATGACCACCGCCGCCAAGGCCGCGCGGCGATACGCTTCGACGCCGTCAAGCGTGACGGTCGACTTGGGCGGCAGCGTGATGCCGGATGCGTTGATGCGCTTGCATTGCTCGAGACGAACGTCGCGCTTCAGCGCACCTTCGCCTTTCTCCGCCAGGGCCGTGGTGGCCTTCTCGAGCTGACGGAAGATCTGTCGATCATCCGCGGCAGTATCGACGGAGGCCCCAGGAATGGCGGGGGACGCCGCGAGCAAGGCGGCGAGCAGCGTGGGGAGGAGCATGCGCGGATTGAAACCGGCAAAGGAAGGCTGACGAGACATTCGAAGGCGTATCCGTAGAGAGCATACGCGAAGATGGCGGCGCGTGAACCAGTCCGGTGTCGTCCATGTGGCTGATGCGGGGCGGTGAAAGGTACGTGAGAGGGGGGGGTAGGATGGGGTAGGCAGCCTTCACATAGCGGGAAACAGTGGGCATCAAAGTGTCAAAAAGATGTAAATTATGAATAATCTCAACATAACTCGTTGATAATCAATGGACTGACCAGTGAGTGCCTCGTGTGAAAAAATGCAAAAATCGGCTTGAACCAGGCGGCCGGATTCTCCACTCTGGAACTTCCCTTCTCACACAGAAGGCTGTTCCTTGGATGTTTCGGTGATCGAGCCCGCTCTGCGCATCAAAATGCAGAAACTCGAAAAAAGACGTTGACCAAAACCTCGACGCCTTCACCGTCCGCCCTCCCTCCCCTTAACAGGAGGCCCCTTTCGGTTCTTTGAGAGTTCATTTTTTGTGCGACAATACGGCCTATCGTATTAGTCAAACCTTACACCTGGTGAACCCGGCGATAACTGATCGCGGGTTCTACCAAAATTAGAAAACGCGAATATTTATCACCGGCGTATTCACTAGGAACTGAGATAATAATAAAT
>CAIXQT010000167.1 GCA_903921665.1 uncultured Opitutia bacterium | reverse complement strand
GACCGAAGTCTCGGCCAAGTTCTTTCCCTCCTTGGAGAGTCGGGCTTCCAGTCGGTACCAGCCGCCTGCGGGCGCGACCCATTCGGCTTTGAAGGTCTCCGTCAGCCCGACTTCACTGCGGCGCCATTCCCCTTTGCCCTGGCTGTCGACCAGGCGGATTTCGAGCTGCGCGCCGGCGGCGTCGCGATGCGTGCCGGCGACGGTGATGCGGCCTTCGGCGCGGTTCTGACGTTGGAAGACTTGGTAGTCCGTCGGGGACACGAGCTTAAGTTCCGCGGCCCCGAACAGGCAGACAGGGAGCAAGCAAGCGAGCCGCAGGACGATCATTTCTTGGATTCTTCCTTGTCGGCCTTCGCGACTTTCTTCGGCGGCGGGCGGAGTTCGTCGGCGGTCCAGGAATTGGGGTGGTCGGCGAACTGCTTGCGGACGCCGGCGACGAACTTCGCGTCGACCGGCGAGCCGTTATGTTCCCATTCGCGACGCACATAGGTGAGGACGCCGGCGATCTCCTCGTCGCTGAGCATGCCCATCGGAGGCATCGACAGGTCCCAGATGCGGTTGCCGACCTTCACCGGGCCGCCCAGTCCGTGGAGGACGATGCGGGCGGTCACGTCGGGCTTGCCGAGCACCCAGTCGCTATCGACCAGTGGCGGGGCCAGTCCGTCCAGCCCGTAGCCATGCGGCTGGTGGCAGGCCGCGCAGAGATTGGTGAAGGTGACCTTGCCCTTTTCGAAGAGCGCCTGTTGCGCCTTGGTGAGCGCGACCACCTTGGGCGGGGCAGGAGCGCCGGGCTTGCCGACCCAGGCGAGGCGGGCTGCGACGCTCTCGAGGTTCTTGAGGGTGTTCGCCTCGGTGACGGCTTTCTTCAGCTTCGCCAGCGAGGCCGGCACGGCGTTCAGCCAGATGGTCTTGAGCGGCACCACCTTCTTGGTCTTCGGGTCGCGCGTAGATTGGTCGAGGCCTCGGACGATCGCGGTGCGCAGGGCAGGGCTGCCGTCGAGGTTGGCGGCGATGTCGAGCATGCCTTCGATCGGAGCGGCCTTGCCGGCCAGTGAGATCAGCGCGGCGAAGCCTTCGAGAGCCGGGACGGTCTGCTTCAGGTTGGCGGCGGTGCCGAGCGCGGCGACGGCCTTGGCGAGAGCGACTTCGCGTCCGCGGGCGCCGGTCAGCGCGCCTTCGCGCACGAGCTGGTTGTCGCCGTGCGCGGCGAGAAGTTCGGCCAGCGCCTTGTCGGCGTCGGGTAAGTTGGCGCCGGAGAGACGGATCGCGAGGTGCGCGAGGACGACGACCTCGCTCTCGTCCTTGAGGGCGCACAGTTCGGCGAGCATCTCGGCCGGGGTGATGCGGACGGCGGCCGCGCGGACTTGGGCGTCGGCGTCCTTGAGGGCGAGACGTACGTCCTCGGGGCGGGCCGCAGCGATGCCATCTAACGTCCAGAGCGCGTGCAGCCGGCCCGTGGCGGGGGCTTGCGCGTCGGCGAGCAAGGCGCGGAGAGGCGCGGCGGCGGAGGCGTCGGCGGATTCGACCAGGAGGCGCTGAGCCGTGTCGCGTACCCAGCCGTTGGCGTGGGTCAGCAGTTTGACGCGGGCGGAAACGTCGACCGGGACCTTCGTGCCTTTGGGCGCGGCTTGGTCATCGCGAACGATGCGCCAGATGCGGCCGCCGGTGACCGGAAGCTCGAGTTTGCGGGCCTTGATGTTCGCGATGAGGTAGTGAGTCAGGAAGCCGGGGTGTTGGAGCATGCCACGGTAGAGGTCGACGACGTAGAGGGCGCCGTCGGGACCGTTGGCCATCATCACCGGTCGGAAGCGTTCGTCGGTCGACGTCAGGAATTCTTTTTCCTCATAGGCGTTGGCGCCCGTGAGGAGGCCGTCCTTCTCCGCGATCGTGATGCGCTTCACCAGGTTGGAGGAAGGCTCCGGGATGAAGGCGTTGCCGCGGAATTCGTCCGGGAAGGCGTCGCCGCGGTAGATGGCCGCGCCGCAGGTGGAGGTCGCATTGGCGAGCGTGCCGTCGGGCCGGAGCGTCTTCGCGTCATAGCCGCGGTTCACTCCGGGCGTCGGATGGGAAGGGTAGACCGACTGGTCCTTGATCACCTTGTTGTTGATGCCGATCGCGTCGCGAAGCAGCGGATTGCGTGAATAGGCCGCGGCGGGCAGCAGGTCGGCGCGGAGCAGGTCGGAGTTGTAGTTGTAGAACAGGCGTCCGGCGTCGTCCTGGCTCAGGCCCCACTGGCCGCGACCGAGGCCCGGGCCTTTCTGCCAGGCGCCGTTGGTCAGTTTGAAGCTCGTGCCGTAGTTGGCCGAGTAGATGCGGTTATCGATCGCCCAGGTCGGCGTGTTCGCCATGTGCTCGGGCTGGCCGCCGAAGGTCCCGAAGTCGGAGGCGATGAGGGTCTTCTCATCCGCCACGCCCGTTCCCTTGGTGTCGCGGCAGAAGAACAGGTTCGGCGGTTCGGCCACGAAAGCGCCGCCTTTGACGGCCATCACGCCGCGCGGCATCACGAGGTTATCAAGGAAGGCCGAAGCCTTGTCCATGCGGCCGTCGCCGTCGGTATCGGTCAGCAGCGAGACGCGACCGGTCGGGTCCTTCTCGGTCGTGCCTTCCAGGTCACGCATGTAGCTCCGCATCTCGACGACGAACATCCGGCCTTGGTCGTCGAAACTGATGGCGACCGGGGATTCGATCATCGGCTCGCTGGCGACCAGTTCGATGCGGAAGCCGGGAGGCAGCTTGAAAGTCTTCAGTTCTTCCTCGGGGGAGAGGGGGGCAGGGGCCGGCAGGTCGAACTTCAGCTGAACGTCGGTCGGTCCGGCGTTGCCCTTGTTAAGGGCGAAAGCGGACGTAGCTCCGACAAGCAGAGCTAAGACGGCAAGCGGGGTCTTCATGCTGGTTTTCAAGACAGCCCAAAGTCCCGGGGGTTGCAAGGCGAACCCCTTGATTTTACCCTAGGATCGGGCGAGCTTTAGCGCTTCGCCGTCGGGACCGGCCAGTCGTCCGTACGGAAGCTGGTGGCCGGGAGACCGGCGCCGTTGACCAGATTGCAATCGGGGTTCTCGGCCCAGGCATAGCGGGCGGCCACCGGGGCGGTGACTTCCGGGCTGCTGACGACGACTTCCGTGCCTTCGATGCGGGCGCTGGCGTTCTTCCAGACCTTGTCGGCTCCGGCGATACGGAAACCACGAAGAGGGGCGCCGTCGCGGGTCTTGAGACCGGCGGCGTGCTGGAGCGAGACGCGGAGCGATGCTCCTTCGACTTTGCTGCCGGCCGGAAGGGGGCCGCTGACGGCGGGGACGTTCTTGCCGTAGACCGTGGCGAGAGCCCAGTAGGAAAGGCGCAGGCCCACGTCCTGCTTGTTCTTCGGGTGGATATCCTTGGGGTCGCCGATATCGAGCGTGATGGCCATGCCGGTCTTCGGCAGGGCGAGCACCTTCATCATCGATTCGCGGATGCGCGGCCAGCTCTCGGAGTCCGAGTCGCGGTAGTTCGGGAGCTGTACCCAGGCGAAGGGGACTTCGTCGGACCAGAGCGTGCGCCAGCTGGTCACGAGCTGGGAGAGCTGCTTGTCGTAGAGGCCGGCGTTCCCGGCGTTGCCTTCGCCTTGGTACCAGAGCATGCCGCGGAGCGTGTAGGGCGCGAGGTTCGCGACCTTGCCGTTATAGAGGCCGGCGGGGCCGCCCTTGAACTTGCGCATGGCGATAGGGTCGATGGGCTTGCGAGGGAGTTCGGTCTTGGCGGCCTTAGCCTTCGCTGCGGTGATCTTCCAAGCAGCGAGCTGCTTTTCGTAGAGCGCCGTGGCCTTGGCCGCGTCGAAGGCCTGGTAGGCTTTCAGTTGCGCGTCGAAGTTGGCTTTCGTCTCCGGGTGCGAAGACTGAGCTTCGGCGGCGACCCAAGACTCGATCGGCGTGCCGCCGACGGAGGTGTTCACGAGGCCGACGGGGACGCCGACTTCGCGATGGATCTCGCGGCCGAAGAAATAGAGCACGGCGGAGAAGCCGCCGACGTTGTCCGGCGTGCAGGCCTTCCAGCTGCCTTTGCCTTCCGCCTGCGGCTGTTCCGCGTGGGTCGAGGATTCCTGGTAATGGCGAATGAGGGGATACTTGGCGGCGCTCTTCTCTTCGTCGAAGCGATAGCAGCCTGCGACCGTCATCGCCATGTTGGACTGGCCGGAGCCGAGCCAGACTTCGCCGACGAGCACGTCCTTCACTTCGAGCTTATGGCCGTCCTTGCCGGTGACGACGAGCGTGCGGGGTTCGGCGGAGGCCGCGAGGGCGTCAAGCTTGAGCGTCCACTTGCCGTCGGCGTCCGCGGTGGCGGTCTTGGACTGTCCGGCGAAGGCGACGGTCACGGACTCGCCGGCATCGGCCCAGCCCCAGACGGCGATCGGCTTCTCGCGCTGGAGGACCATGTGGTCCGAGATCGGCGCGGCCAGGCGGAAGCCGGCGGCGAAGAGGGAGGTGCCGCCGATGAAGACGGCCAGCAGGAGAGCTAGGAAGCGAGGGGTGCGCATGTCTATCTAACAGCGGAAACCCGCCTAGGTTGCGAGAATAAGCATAAGGCCTAGCCCCAGCCCCAGCTCTGTCCCTGTCCCTCCTTTAGGCCAACAACTTCTTCACCACGTGGCAGGGTTCGACGCCGGTGAGGCGGAAGTCCAAGCCCGCGTTGCGGAAGGTCAGGCGCTCATGGTCGATGCCCAGGCAGTGCAGGATGGTCGCCTGCAGGTCGGGCACGCGGACCTCGTCCTTGACGATGTTGAAGCCCATCTCGTCGGTTTCGCCGATGGTCTGGCCGCCCTTGATGCCGCCGCCCGCCATCCACATGGAGAAGGCTTGCGGGTGGTGGTCGCGCCCCTGGCTGCGGCCGAGCGAGACGCTGGCTTCGACCATCGGCGTGCGGCCGAATTCGCCGCCCCAGACGACGAGCGTGCTGTCGAGCAGGCCGCGACGCTTGAGGTCCTTGACGAGCGCGGCGGAAGCCTTGTCGGTCTTGGCGCAGTTGCCCTTCACGTTGCCGGCGACGTCGCTGTGCGCGTCCCAGCCTTCATTGTAGATGTTGATGAAGCGGACGCCGCGTTCGACCATGCGACGCGCGAGCAGACACGCGCGGGCGAACGAGGGCACCTTTGGGTCGCAACCATAGAGCTCGAGGGTCTCCTTGCTCTCGGAGGAGAGATCCATCAGGTCGGGCGCCGAGGACTGCAGGCGGTAGGCCATCTCGTAGTTGGCGATCCGCGTGGCGATCTCGCTGTCACCGTCCAGGCGGAGGCGACGGTCGTTCATCGCGTTGATGAGGTCGATGGTGTCCTTCTGCGTGCCCGGGTCGATGCCGACCGGGGTGCTCGTATTGAGGATGGCGTCGCCAGCGTTGCGGAAGCGCGTGCCGGTGTAGCTGCTCGGGAGGAAGCCGCTGCTCCAGCAGGCGGCGCCGCCGCTGATGCCCGAGCCGGTGCTCATGACGACGAAAGAGGGGAGGTCTTTGGCTTCGGAGCCCAAGCCGTAGGTGATCCACGAGCCCATGCTCGGTCGTCCGGGCTGGGAGAAGCCCGTGTTCATGAAGATCTGCGCCGGCGCATGGTTGAACTGCGTGGTGCGGCAAGACTTCACGATGGCGATGTCGTCGGCGATGGTCGCGATGTTCGGCAGCATCTCCGAGAGCTCGGCGCCGGACTGGCCATGACGGGCGAACTTGAAGCGCGGACCGAGCACGGCGGCATCGGGACGGATGAACGCATAGCGCTGGCCGTTGATGATCGAGGGCGGGAGGGGTTTGCCTTCGAGTTTCGAGAGCTCGGGCTTGTTGTCGAAGAGCTCGAGTTGGGACGGGGCGCCGGCCATGAAGAGATGGATGACCGCTTTGGCTTTCGGAGCGTGGTGAGGTAGTCCGGAGCGCATGCCGGAGCCGGCGGCGGCGAGTTTACTCAGTGCGCCGTCGGCGATGAGCGAGGCGAGGGCGATTTTACCGACGCCGACGCCGCAATCCTGGAAGAAGTGGCGTCGGGTGATGTTGGGGCGGGACATGGGTAGGAAAAGTTGTTGGTTCTTTGTTCTTAGTTTTTGGTTAAGAGACAAGGGCTAGGGGGTTGAGCGTGATATTGAGGTGTGGCTGCTGCGCTAAGAACAAAGAACGAGGAACTATGAACATTGTGTCTTCGTTTGTTCGTCACGGATGCACGATGCTCTCGTCGAGGTTGAGCGCGGCGCGGGCGAGGGCCGTCCAGACGTCCTTCTCCGCGACCTTGCGGGCGCGCTGGGCGGCCACGAAGGCCTTCATGGTCTTGAGTTCGTCCGCGGCGGGCGGGCGGGTGACGCAACGGCGGAGCACGAAGGTGATGCGTGCTTCGTCGTCCGGGGCGGCGGCCATGGCCTTACCCCCTAGGGCGCGCGCGGCTTCCATGAACATCTCGTCATTGAGCAGCGTGAGGGCCTGGAGCGGGCTGTTCGAGACGTCGCGGCGGGCGATGCAGGCTTCGCCGGTCGGTCCGTCGAACGTCGTCGACATCGCGAAAGGGGCGGTGCGTTTGATGAAGGTATAGAGCGAACGGCGGTAGCGGTCTTCGCCTTCGCTCGGCTTCCAGTCGATCCGACCGTAGGTGCCTTCGCTGGTCACGCTGGCGGGTTGAGGAGGGAAGACGCCGGGTCCGCCCATCTTGGCGGAGAGCAGGCCGGCGGCGTTCAGCGCGCCGTCGCGGATGAGTTCCGAGTCGAGCCGGAAGCGGCTGCCTCGGGCGAGCAGCAGGTTGTCGCGATCCTTGTCGGCGAGCTCGGGGGTCACCACCGAGGACTGACGATACGTCGCGCTGGTCACGATGAGGCGATGGAGTTTCTTCATCGACCAGCCGGACTTCACGAATTCGACGGCGAGCCAATCGAGCAGCTCGGGGTGGGTGGGAGGTTGGCTCTGGTAGCCGAAGTCTTCGAGGAGGCGGACGAAGCCACGGCCGAAGAAGGCCTGCCACTGGCGATTGACCGCGACACGGGCGGTGAGCGGATTTTCCGGGGCGAAGAGCCAGCGGGCGAACGTCAGGCGGTTGGCCGGGGCGTCCTTGGGGAGGGCGGGGAGGAAGGCCGGCACAGCGGGCGGGACTGCTTGCTTGGGGCTGAGGTACTCGCCGCGGTGATGGAGGAATGTCGGGCGCGGGTGGGCGTCCGGGCGTTCGCGCATCACGAGCGTCGCCTGGCCGCGCGGGACCTGTTTGCGGAGGTTGGCGAGGGCCTTGGATTGAGTGGCCAATTCGGGAGCGGTCTCGAGGAAGCGCTGGCGGAGCTTGGCCTGGTCGTGCGGCGCGGCGCCGGCGAGCATGGCTTCGATCTCGGCGGGATGGCCGGTAGCGGTGGCCTGCGGATCGGTCGTCACCGAGATGCGGAAGTGTCCGACCGGACACGCATAGTGCTTTTCGAAGAGCATCTTGAGCGCCCAGCCGGCAGAGAGGTCGGTGGGTTTATCGAAATGGAAGACCGCGGTATGGTTTTGGCCGAGACCGCCGAGGACCTGCCAGCCGCTCGACATCTCGCCGTCGAGCGCGGCTGAGGCGTTGTTCTTCTTGCGGTTGGACTTGGCCTTGGCGGCCTTTGCTTTGGCCGCGGCCTTGGTCGGCGTTTTGGCGGCAACCTGAGGGCCAGCGGTAGCATCGCTGATGCGATCTTCTTCTTCGTCGTTGGTCGCGGTGGCGTCGGCAATAGTCAGTCGGCGGTCGCCTTGCCAGGCCTGGAATTCGCTGAGAAAGAAGCCGCCAAGGGGCCCTTCGTAGTGGGTGAGCCCGGGGCCGTCGTTGGGGAGCGAGGAATGGGGCGCGACCTCGATGCGGATGGCGACGGCGCCCTTGATGGCACGGTCGAAGGCCAGGTCATAGACGTCGCTCTTGGTGATGTCGCCTCCGCCGAGGATGAAGCCGTCAGGCTGCACGTCGAGCGTCGGCATCGTGGTCTTCAGCTTGCTCGGCCGGAGGGTTTCCCATTTCGCCGCGCGCTGGCTTTCGGCGTTCAACCATTCCCCGAAGCGCTTCTCGACGGCCGCGGCGCCTCCGGGGAACTTGCCTTCGAGGGAATCCTCCGCCGCGCGGATCTTCTTGGCGTGATCGGCTTGGCGCAGCGCGAGGTCGGCCGGCGGGATGTGGTAGGTCGGCTCGTCGGCGTTATTGAGCAGCGCCATCACCGAATAGTAATCGGTGTGCAGGATCGGGTCATACTTGTGCGTATGGCACTGGGCGCAGTTGAGCGTGAGGCCCATCCAGGTGGCGCCGGTCGCGCCGACGCGATCGACCATGGAGTAGAAGCGGTATTCGTTCGGGTCGGCGCCGCCTTCTTCGTTGAGCATCGTGTTGCGGTGGAAGCCCGTGGCGACGAGGTCTTCGGGCGTGGCTCCGGGCAGGAGGTCGCCGGCGAGCTGCTTGATGCTGAACTGGTCGTAGGGGAGGTCAGCGTTCAGGGCCTTCACGACCCAGTCACGGTAGGGCCAGATGGAGCGAGGACGGTCTTTCTCGAAGCCATTGGTATCGGCATAACGGGCGAGGTCGAGCCAGCGACGGGTCCAGCGTTCGCCGTAGCGCGGCGAAGCGAGCAGCCGATCGACGAGTTTTTCGTAGGCGTCCGGAGATCTGTCGTTCACGAAGGCGTCGGCTTCCTCGGGCGTGGGCGGGACCCCGGTGAGGTCGAGCGACACGCGGCGGACGAGTGAGTATCGGTCGGCTTCGGGTGAAGGCTTCAGCCCTTCCTTTTCGAGGCGAGCGCGGACGAAGGCATCGATGGGGTGCACGCCGCTCTTGGGTAGGGCTGCCTGTTTGGGTGCGAAGAATGCCCAGTGGTCCTGATATTTGCCGCCTTCGGCGATCCAAGCGCGGAGGGTGGCCTTATCCTTGGCGGACATCGGCTTCTTCGTCTCGGGCGGCGGCATGACGTCGTCCGGGTCGTCGGAGAAGATGCGGTGGACGAGTTCGCTCTTCTCCGGCTTACCGGCGACGATGGCGAATTCGCCCGACTTGCCTTTGCCGTGGGCCGATTCCGGGAGGTCGAGGCGTAGCTTGGCTTTACGCGAATGGTCATCCATGCCGTGACAGGCGAAGCAATGCTGGGCGAGGATCGGGCGGACTTCCTGATTGAAATCGACGGCGAAGAGACGCGTAGCGACGAGCGCGAGCAGCGAGACGGAGGAAAGACGGAGCATGGGGCTGATGGGGCTTCGGGAGGGGTGCGTCCAGATGACAATAAGACAGTCAAGACCGCCCGGGGTTGCGAGCAATTAGCAGGACATGCTTCGCGGTTGCGACCCGTCTTGAGCCGGCTAATTTGGCCTAACGGTGCGCCTCATCACCTTCATTTCCATTTTATTGGTCTCGCACCTCGCGGCTGCCGGGCCTTTGAAGCTTTTGTTGGCTCCCGGTGAAGGGCTGGATCAATGGAAAGCGAAGAGCGAAGGACAACGGGCTCGATGGGAGCAGGCGCTCGGTTCGGCGGGTAAGCCTGACGCCATCGGGTCTCCGCAGGCGGAAATCGTGGAGACGTTCTTCACGCCTGAGTTCAAAGGCATCCTGATGCGCCAGCGGACCGGAGCGGAGACCTGGCAACGCGTCCTGCTGATGGTGCCGCTTCATCTCAAAGGTGAGACTGCGGGTGTCGTGGTGCCGTTCTACGACCCTGATCGGATGTGTGGTTACGATCTCAAGACAAAGGCGAAGCTCGGTCCCGGACGGAACACGGCTTTCTTCGGGCTGCACCTCGTCCAGCAGGGCTACGTCGTCGCCGCAGTCGAAGCCTACCCGTTCAATCTGCTCACGCCGGCGGAACAGGCTGCGAGCAAGGGCGGCATGGGCGTCTGGCGTGATGCCGCCGCGAAACTCGCGAAGCAGCACCCGCAGTGGACGGGCATGGGTAAGTTGACTTACGACACCCGGCTCGCGGCTGACACCCTGCGAGGATTCGAAGGCGTCGACCCGGAGCGTATCGCTGTCATGGGGCATTCGCTCGGCGGCAAGATGGCTTTCTATGCGGGTTGCCTGGATTCTCGTTTCAAGGCCGTCGTCGCGAGTGATTTCGGCATCGCTTGGGATTCCACCAATTGGGATGATGCCTGGTACTTCGGGTCCAAGTTAAAGGCAATGCGGGCCGAGGGACTATCGCATGAACAGCTGCTCGCCTGCGCCGCGCCGACGTCGTTCTTCCTGATTGCCGGACAATACGACAGCCAGGCTGCCAGCGGGCCGATCTTGGATGAGGCACGCAAGGTGCATGCGCTCTTCGGCCAGAAAGACTCCATCGAGATGTTCGATCATCACACCGGTCACCAGCCTTCCTGGGATTCACTGAAGTCCGCTTATCTCTGGCTAGCCCGGAAGATGGACATGCCGCGCCCTGACTTCACGTATCTCGACGGACTTGCCCGCGAGCAGGCTAAGGCGGGTAAGTAGGGCTTACTTCTTCAGCGCAGAGGGCACGGCGTCCTTGAGGAGTTCGGCCAGACGGGTGCGCATGGACTTGACGCGATCAGGTTGGGCGCCGGCGAGGTTCCTGGTCTCGGAGGGATCTTCGATGAGGTTGTAGAGCGCGACGGGTTCGTACTTTCCGGCGCCGGTCTTGCCTTTCTTCTTCGCTTTGGCGGCGCCGTTGTCGTCTTCGTCGCCATCGGCGGCGGCGTTCCCGCTGACGATCAGCTTCCAGTCGCCCATGCGCACGGCGGCGCGGCTCGGGCCTTGGGTCGAGACGGACAGGATCGCGTCATGCGGCGAGGGCGCGTCCTTCGTCAGCATCGGCCAGACGTCGAGTCCGTCGATCGGTAGTTTCTGTTCGAGGGTGCCGCCGGCGAGTTTGATGAGCGTCGGGTACCAGTCGACCATGTGCATCGGCTGGGTCACGCGCTTGTCCGCGGGGATGCGACCAGGCCATGCGGCGAACGCCGCGGCACGGGTGCCTCCTTCGAAGATCGTGCCCTTGAAGTCGCGGAGCGGGGTGTTGTCGCCTGGCGGCGGGCCGCCGTTGTCGCTCGAGAAGACGATGAGCGTGTTCTCGAGCCGTCCAGCCTCTTTCAGGGCCGCTTCGATCTTGCCGATGGCCTCGTCGACCGCGGCGAGCATGCCGGCGAGCTTCTGTCGGTTGCCTTTGAGCGCGCCGTAGGGCTTGAGGTAGCTGTCCGGCACCTGGAACGGGCTGTGCACCCCGTTGAAAGGCACGTAGAGGAAGAGCGGCTTGGCGCGTTCGGTCGTGGCGATGACCTTGCAGGCTTCGGCCGTGATCAGATGGGTGGTGTAGCCTTCTTCCTTGAGCGGCTCGCCGTTCCGATACCAGTCGAGTTTGTTCAGGCGGTCGTGGGTATAGTAGTCGAGCATCCCGAAGAAATGGCCGTACTGGTGGTCGAAGCCGCGGGCGTTCGGCTGGTAGGTTTTCTCGAATTCGCCGAGGTGCCATTTGCCGGTGAGCGCGGTGCGATAACCAGCCGAGCGCAGGGCGTCGGCGAGCGTGCGTTCAGCGAGAGGCAGTCCCCACGGCGCGCCGGGCGAGACGATCGTGTAGACGCCGGTACGCGTCGGGTAGCGTCCCGTCAGGAGGGTGGAGCGGGTCGGCGAGCAGACCGGCTGGACGTAATGGCTGTCGATGATCGTCCCGCTCTTGGCCAGCCGGTCGATGTTCGGCGTCTTGATCTGCTGGCCGCCGTTGAAGCCGCAGTCCGCGTAACCCAGGTCATCGATCAGCAGGAAGACGATGTTGGGTTGGCGGGCTGCTTGCGCGCATAGGCTGAAGCAAAGCCAAGAAATGAGCAGGGCATAACGCATGGGGTAGGTGAGGCTTACCCCGTGCGCTCAGGGTTGTCAAAAGGCTTAACGCCAGAGCGGTTCGGCCTGCGTCTTGCTCCACGCTTCCCATCGCTCGACCAAGGTCTTGGTCAGCTCTTTGTGGCTCGCGGATACTTCCCTTTTTTCGGATGGGTCGGTTTCCAGGTCGTAGAGTTCCCAGCGTGGGCCACCCTTGAAGAGCTTCCACTTCCCGGATCGCAAGGCGCCACTCTTGCCGACTCGCCAGTAAAGCGTCTCATGGAGCGGCCCGACCTCTGGATTCACGAGCAGGGTGCGTAGGTCTTTCCCGTCGGCATCGGTCGGAGCCGCGACGCCGGCGGCGGCGAGGGTCATGGAGGTGAGGTCGGTGGCGATGACGGGCGTCTTGATGACCGTTCCTGGCTTCGTCACACCGGGCCAAGTCACCGCATACGGCACGCGGATTCCACCTTCGAGCAGCTGCCCTTTTTCGCCGCGGAGGGGATGGTTGCTGGAGGTGAGCTCGCGTGTGGGGCCGCCGTTATCGCTGAGGAAGACGATGAGGGTGTTCTCGGTCTGCCCGTTGGCGTCGAGCTTGGCCATGAGTTTACCCACGGATTCGTCAAGGTGCGTGAGCATCGCGGCGAAGATGCGCCGTTGCACATCGGGGATGTCCTTGAAGCGTGCCATGTGGGCGTCGGTGCCCTGCATTGGGCTGTGGACGGCGTTATAGGCCAGATAGAGGAAGAATGGTTTTTCCTTCGAGCGGTCAAAGAAGTCCATCGCCTCGCGCGTGAACGCATCGGTCAGGTTGCTTGGTTCCACGATGGCCTTATCGCCGCGCATCATCGGGTTGTCTTTATTGTATTCCGGTTCGTCGGACTTCAGGTGGTCGCTCTCGATTAGGCGGCCATCTGGCGAGGTCCAGCGCCCGGTGGTGCCATCAGGTAGGTTCTTCCGGCGCAGCCAGGTGGTATTGCCCTTGCCGATTTCTGGCTCGAAGTAGCGGCCTTCGTGGAGGAAGCCGAAGAAGTCAGCGAAGCCTCGCTGTTGCGGGTGGAAGGGGGCGGTGCCGCCCAGGTGCCATTTGCCGACAAGACCTGTGTGATACCCTGCGGTGCGCAGGCGATCGGCGATGGTTGGTATGCCGACGGGTAGGCCGATGCCAGGTTCCAGGTTCTTGCTGCCGATCGGATTGAACTCAAAACCGAAGCTCGTCTGGTAACGGCCGGTCAGCAGGGCGGCCCGGGACGCGGCGCAGAATGGGGCCGTGACGTAGCCATCCGTGAAGCGCGCGCCCTTGGCGATGAGACGGTCGATGTTCGGCGTCGGGATGCCGTTGCCGCCATAGCAACCTAGTTCTCGGTAGCCGAGGTCATCCGCGACGATGAACAAGACGTTGGGTTTCTTCGTTTCCGCCGCCAGGAGCGGTGCCAGGGAAGTGAGCAACAGGCTGAAGAAGGTGAGTAGCTTCATCGGATACGAGCCGACACTATCGACGTAGACCCTCGCTTTGCTACGCTTTATTAAGGCGCGCAGGTTCTGATTTTCGGCAATTGGCAGGGGGCAGATTCTCAGCGCTTGATCGGTAGCCACTGCACGGCGTCGACGATCACATGGCCGTCGGTGCCGGCGTTGCCGATCTCGACCCAGCCGTCGGTACCGGCGGCGAATTCGAAGGTGCCGACGATGTGGAAGGGGGCTTCGCCCTTGGGCGCGAGTTTCTGGTTCACGAGCACCTTGGCTTCGCCTTTGGCGTGATGGATCGTGACCGGGACGTTCGCGGCGCGGTTGCCGTTGGCGCTATAGGAGATGGCGACCTGATACTTGCCGGCGGAGGAGAGGGCGGGGGTGAAGCGTGCGGACATCTCGCCTTTCTCCGCGTTGCCATCGTGGCGGTAGCCTTCACCCACGAAGCCGGCGATGGTCTGGGCGGTGAGGCTGAAGCCCTTGAGGGTGGCTTCGGAGTCGTCGACGACGACGCCGGCGAGCTTGGACTTGTCGAGGCCGTGGCCAGTACCAGCCGCGGCGGTGGTCACGAAGTCAAGCATCTGGCCGTTGGCGAGGAGGCGTTCCTTG
>CAIXQT010000166.1 GCA_903921665.1 uncultured Opitutia bacterium | reverse complement strand
GGACTTGACCTCGACCATGTCCTTCTGGCGAACCGGAGCGCCCAGCGTATCCTTTACTTCGACCTCCGCCTTCTTGCGTCCGATCGTATCGTAACGTCCATGCCACGTATCCAGGGTGATGAGATTGTTGCGCGAGTAGACTTGCTCCTTGCCGATCGGAGCCATGCCGGTCTCGAAGCGCTCGCCCATGAGTCCGCTGGACTTGGAAGCCTTCTTCAAGGCGGAGTTGAAATCGACGCCTTCATCGACGCCTTTGCCGATGCCGCGCCCTTCGACCGAGAACGGCACCGTACGACCATCGGCGGACTTGATGGACTGCTTCGGAGCAGGAGCGGGGGCCGGAGCCGCGGACATCGCCTTGGCCGCCGGTTCGGCCGGAGCCTTCCCGATGAAGCCAAGCGGACGACCGGAAGCAGCTCCGCCGACCTTCGCAGGCGTCCCCTCCAGCGGACGGCCTTCCGCATCATAGCGATAGACCTGCGTACCCTCGATCCCGCCTTCGGCCGTAATCACCACTCCAGCCTTCATGCCACCCGGCGGGCGCTCGGCCGCCGACAGCGAAATAGCCGTCAGGACGAGAAACGCGGGGATGGAGACGCGGGGTCGCAAGGCCATCCATCTTGGGGACCTTGGCGACCGACCTCAACCCCTTCTTAGCGGGGAATCGGGTGCGATTTGGTCTTCCAGATGAGCTTGGCGTAGTCGCCGATCGAGCGATCGGACGAGAACTTGGCGCAGCGGGCGACGTTACGGATGGCCATCGCAGCCCAGCGGCGACGGTCCAGGAAGGCCTTCTCGACCTTGGCCTGGGCATCGACGTAGCTACGGAAGTCCGCCAGCACGAGATAGGGGTCCCCGCCCTCCACCATGGAATCGACCACCGGGGAAAGCGCCCCGGCCTGCTCGGGAGTGAAGGTGTCGGAACGCAGCCAATCCAGCAGCGCGGAAAGTTCGGGGTCGGCGGCAAGCACCGACCGCGGATCATAACCGTCGGCCCAGAGCTGTTCGACTTCTTCGACCTGGAGGCCGAAGATGAAGATGTTCTCATCCCCGACTTCCTCGCCGATCTCGACGTTGGCGCCGTCGAGCGTGCCGATGGTCACCGCACCGTTGAGAGCGAGCTTCATATTGCCGGTACCGGATGCTTCCTTGCCGGCGGTGGAGATCTGTTCGGAAAGGTCGGCGGCCGGGATGATGCGTTCGGCGAGCGAGACGCGGTAATCCGGCAAGAACACGACCTTGAGCAGTCCGCGGACACGTTCATCGGTGTTGATCACCGCGGCGACACGGTTGATCGCGTGGATGATGTGCTTGGCGAGCGCATAGCCGGGGGCGGCCTTGGCGCCGAAGATACAGACGCGCGGGGTGAAGTGGCCGTTCGGCTCATTCAGGATGCGTCGGTAGAGGTGCAGGATGTGCAGCAGGTTGAGGTGCTGGCGCTTGTACTCATGCAGGCGCTTGATCTGGACGTCGAAGAGAGCGTCAGGCGAGACTTCCACGCCGACCAGTTCCTTGATGCGGGCGGCGAGACGGATCTTGTTGGCGCGCTTGATGGCAAGGAAGCGGTCTTGGAACGCCGGGCGGTCGGCCAAGGCGTCGAGCTTGCGCAGGCGTCCAAGGTCGGCCTCCCAGCCCTTGCCGGCGACTTCGTCGCACAGGGCGCCGAGCTCAGGATTGCAGCCCCGGACCCAGCGACGTGGCGTGACGCCGTTGGTGACGTTGACGAACTTGCCCTTCCAAAGCTCATTGAAGCCGGGAAAGAGGTTCGCGCGGATGAGACGGGTGTGCAATTCGGCCACGCCGTTGACATGGTGCGAGCCGACCACGGCGAGGTGCGCCATGCGGATGCGCTTCGGGAAACCTTCCTGGATGATCGAAAGCTCCGTCTTGCGGGCGTCGTCGCCGGGCCAGCGCTGCTCGACGTCCTCGAGGTGGCGGCGGTTGATCTCGTAGATGATCTCGAGGTGCCGCGGCAGCACCTTCTCGAAGAGCGGCACGGACCAGGTCTCGAGGGCTTCCGGCAGCAAGGTGTGATTGGTGTAACTGAAGACCTGCGTGCACAAGGCCCAGGCTTCGTCCCAGTTGAGTCGCTCGACGTCGACCAGCAGGCGCATCAGTTCCGCGACCGCGATGGACGGATGCGTGTCGTTGAGCTGCACCGCGGCCTTCGCCGGCAGGTTGGTGAAGTCGGCGTTGACGCGACGATGGCGACGCAGGATGTCCTGCAACGAACACGATACGAAGAAGATCTGCTGGACCAGACGCAGCTCCTTACCGCTCTCGGTGCTGTCATTGGGGTAGAGCACCTTCGAGACGATTTCGCTCGAGTCGCGCTCATGCACGGCCTCGACGTAGCCGCCGCGATCGAAGGCGCGGAAGTCGAACTCGGACGCGGCCTTGGATTCCCAGAGTCGCAGGAAATTGACGCTACTGCCGGCGAAACCGGCGATCGGGATATCCCAGGGCATGCCGAGCAGGTTGCGGGTCTCGACGAGTTCGGCCGAATGGTTGCCGCGGTCATCGGTGCTGTGCTTGACGCGGCCGTAAAGCGGCACGCTCACGCGATAGTTCGGACGGCGGATCAGCCAAGGATTGTTGTTCGCCAGCCAGTTGTCGGCGACCTCGACCTGACGGCCCTGCGCGAAGGTCTGCCGGAACAGGCCGAACTCATAATGGATGCCGTAGCCGACGGCAGGGATGTCCATCGTGGCAAGGGAATCAAGGAAGCAGGCGGCGAGGCGGCCCAAGCCGCCGTTGCCGAGACCCATGTCGGCTTCTTCATCGGCGACGTTCTCGAGGTCCTGACCTAGCTCGGCCAAAGCCGCTGCGGCGACGTCGCGCAGCTGCAGGTTGACGAGGTTGTTGGTGAGCACGCGGCCCATCAGGTATTCCAAGGAGAGATAGTAGACGCGGCGGACGTTCTTGCTCGCATGCTGCGCCTGCGTGTCGATGTAGCGCTCCAGCATCTGGTCGCGAGCCGCCATGCAGGTGGCCATCCACCAGTCATTGCGGGTAGCGGTGACCCGATCGCGGGCGAAAGTGCTCTTCAGGTGACGCAGGACCGCGTCACGGAAGACGGCCACGGCCGAGTCGGCCGCGGGCTTCACCTTGGCCTTCTTGACCGGCTTGGAGGCGGGCTTACGCGCCTTGACCACCAGGGCGGACTTCTTCGCGGGCTTCTTCTTTTTAGGCATGATCGTCGGTTAGGACAATCGACCATAAGCCACAAGCGAGCCAAAACCGCGTCAGCCCTGTGCCAGCTCCCGCAACTTGTTCAAATCCAGCTTACCCGTGCCT
>CAIXQT010000165.1 GCA_903921665.1 uncultured Opitutia bacterium | reverse complement strand
CCTGGGTTGAGGACGATGTCCCCGGCGCCGAACGGCGTACCCGTACGGGTCAAGCTCTGGACCGTGCTGGTGGCGTCATTGCGACTGTTCGCGTAGACGTCGAGGCCGAGCTGACCGGCGGTGCCGAACGTGTTGCCCGAGCTGGCGAACTCGAGCGAACCCGCGCCGAGCTTGGTGATGCGACCGCCCGAGACCACGCCTTCGAGGATGGTACGACCGGTATTGAAGAACTGGGTGTAGAAGACGTTGTTGTTCGCGCCGAGGGTGGTCGTGCCGGCGAAGGTGAGATTACCCGAGGAATTGAGGGTGATGGGCGTCGACGCACCGAGGTCCGCGAAGACCAGGTTGCCGAAACGCTGCTGGTAGGCATTACCGTTACCACCGTCAGCGCTGTTGATGATGGTCGAATCGCCCGCGAGCGTGACCGTGCCCGGGAGGTAACCCGTCATCTGGACGCCGCTGGCGAGCAATGCGTCGCGACCCGAGGTGCCGGCGATGTAGGACGTCAGGTGGAGACCCGCGCCGTTCAGGATGATGTTCTGGCCGTTGGTGACCGTGTTGATCGCCGTGCCGGAGCCGGAGACCGGATTGACCAGGCGGAGGACGCCCTGATTGACGACGATGTCGCCCGTGATGGTATTGCTACCCTGGAGGACGAGATTACCCGTACCGAACTTGACGAGGCCTGCAGCGGTGATCTGGGCGTTGATCGTGGGGGTCTGGCCGGACTGGACGTAGATGTAGCCCTTGCCCGCGCCCGCGGCGCCGAAGAGCAACTGCATCGGGGTGGTGCCCTTCTGCGTGGCGCTGTAGGTCGTGGGGCTGAACGTGGGCGAGCCGTTGAAGAGCAAGCCGCCGGAGACGATCGTCAGGCTATTACCTGCGACGTCGGGCTGGAGGTTCGAGTTCGTGCGCAGCGCATAGACACTGGCATTATAGCCCGTGCCGAGGGTCTGGGCGGACGACAGGTCCACGGTCGCCGTACCCGCCGTGAGATTGGCGGTGGTGAAGGCCGGAGAGGCCGCGGTGATGCGGTTCGAGTATTCGAGCTGGCCGAGATTGAGGGACGTGCTTCCGGTGCTCTGGAGGGTCTGGAAGCCGGAACCGAGGCCCATCGAATCGTAACCGACGTAAGAATTCGCGGTGGCGTCGACGATCCACACCGGAGCGAGGCCGCCGTTGACGACGCCCGGACCGTTCGTGGTCAGGCCGTTGAGGGAAATCGTCGAGGTGGTGATCAGGCGCTCGAAGAGCGTCGGATTGCTGGCGGGGATACCGAGGGTGTTGGCGCCGGAGGGGAAGAGCAGCAGCGTGCCGTTGGTGGCCTGGGTAAGTGCGCCGATGCTGAGCGTCGCGCTGCCGGCGTTAGACTTGGCCAGGGTGATCTGGGAGCCCTTGGAGACGGTGACCGCACCGATGGTCTCGACGGACTGGAGGGAGGACGCGCCGTTGAAGCGGAACGTACCGCCGTTGAGGTCGATGCCGGTGGCATCCGCCCAGCGGCCCTGCCCTCCGGCGACCTGACCCCACTGGTCGTTGATGATGATCTGGCCACCCGGACGCAGGATGAAGCTGTTCGCGTTGGCGCCAGTGGCGT
>CAIXQT010000164.1 GCA_903921665.1 uncultured Opitutia bacterium | reverse complement strand
TGGATGCCGCGCGCGAGGATCGGCACGCCGCGGGATTCGGCGGCGGTGGCCGAGGCCACGGCGGCCTGCCCCTGAGGGTCGCGCGAGACGATCTCCACGGCGGCGGCGGTGCTGTCGGTCTCGACGAGCGCGGCACCCGGGACGTGACGGGAAAGCCAGCCGCGGCACTGCGCGAGGGCGATGTCCTTCGAGAGGACCTTCTTCACCTGGTCGAGCGGTCCCTGACCGACGAGACACTGCTCGACGGAGAGCGTGACCTGGGCCACGACCTTGAGTTCGGATTCGGCGAGCAGGTCGAGCGAATGGCTGACGACGCCTTCGGTGGAATTTTCGACCGGCACGACGCCGTAGGAGGCCTCGCCGGATTCGACCGCGGCGAAGATGTCGCCGATGGCGCGCAGCGGAAGCGACGGCACGCTGGTCCCGAAGGCGCGAATCTGGGCCTGCTGGGTGAACGAACCTTCCGGCCCGAGGTAGGCGACCGGCTTGGCCATCTGGGCGCCGATGGAAAGGGAGATGATCTCGCGGTAGACCGCGCGGAGGCCGGAAGCCGGGATGGCCGGAGCAGCCTCGGTGATGGAGCGGAGCAGCTGTTCTTCGCGCTGCGGAGCGTAGACCGGCGCGCCGGACTTGAGCTTCGCTTCGCCGATGGCACGGGCCACCTGCAAGCGCTCACCGAGCAGCTTGAGGATCTCGCGGTCGATACGATCGACCTCGCGGCGGTGCTCTTCGAGGCTCATTCGGCGGGCTTCTCGTCTTCAGGCGGGGTCTCCGTCGCGATGGCGGCGGAGGACTGATCTTCCAGCGGCAAGCCGACTTCGGAATCGCCGACTTCGACCGGAGTGGTCGCGCGGGTGATCCATTCGGAAATCTGGGCGGGAGAAAGGACGTCGGAGGCCGGCAGTTCGCCAAGGGAACGCAGGCCGGTGAAATCGAGGAACTTGTCGGTCGTGCCGTACTGGATCGGACGGCCGGGGAGATCGGCGCGGCCGGTGACGGCGACCAGCTCGAGTTCGAGGAGACGCGTCAGCGCGCTGTCGACGGACACGCCGCGGATGGCCTCCATCTCGGAGCGGGTGACCGGCTGGCGGTAGGCGACGATCGAAAGCGTCTCGAGCGACGCGGGGCTGAGGCGTTGCGGACGAGGCTCGCCGCGGAGGAGACGGACCCAATCGGCGTAGGCCGGAGAGATCACCAAACGGAAACCTTCGGGGCCCTGCAGGATGCGGCAGGCGTCATTGGCGTCGCGCATCTCGGCCTCGAGGGCGTCGACCGCTTCGCGGATCTGCGTAGCCGTGAGGAGGGTCGGGACTTGGTCGATGATATCCTGGATGACTTCCTGGACGGGCGGAGCCACGGGCACGATGGTCGGCTCGCCGGCCCCTTCGAGGAGGTCGGGCTGACGCTCGGCGGCCGCCTGGGCGTGGTAGCGCTGGACGACCTTCTGGATGTCCTTGATGGACACCGCCTCGGAGGTCGAGAACAGGAGGGCCTTGATGATTTTCTTGAGGTTGAATTCCACGGGACGGGGAGGCTTAAATCGGATTGTCGGGAGCGATGGGGCGGTTCAGTGTCCGCTCCCTGCCCTCTTATTAGGGGGCGCTCACCGACTGACAACCGCAGACTTTTCACACCCATCATGACCGACGCCAACCACTGCCGCCAACACTCCGCCATCGTCGTAGACGGCCCCGACCGCGCCCCCAGCCGAGCCATGCTCCGGGCCGTGGGCTTCACCGACGCCGACTTCGGCAAGCCCGTCGTGGGCATCGCCTCGACCTGGTCGATGGTCACCCCCTGCAACATGCACATCAACCGCCTGGCGGACGAAGCCGTCAAGGGCGCCGACGCGGCCGGCGGCAAGTCGGTTATCTTCTGCACCATCACCGTCTCCGACGGCATTTCGATGGGCACCCCGGGCATGCGCTATTCGTTGGTCTCACGTGAGATCATCGCGGACTCCATCGAAGCCGTGACCGGCGCCGAAGGCTTCGACGGCCTCGTCACCATCGGCGGCTGCGACAAGAACATGCCCGGTTGCGCCATCGCCATGGCGCGCCTCAACCGCCCCTCCGTCTTCGTCTACGGCGGCACCATCGTCCCCGGACTGCACCGCGGCCAGTCGGCCGACATCGTCACCGTGTTCGAAGCCGTCGGCAAGCACGCCGGCAAGCAGATCGGCGAAGGCGAGCTCAAGGAGATCGAAGTCTGCTCGATCCCCGGCGAAGGCTCCTGCGGCGGCATGTACACCGCCAACACCATGGCCTCCGCGATCGAAGCCCTCGGCCTCAGCCTCCCGGACAGCTCCGCGCAGCTCGCCAATTCCAAGGCCAAGCTCGAGGACTGCGAGCGCGCCGGCAAGGCCGTGCTCGAACTGATCAAGAAGAACATCCGTCCTTCCGATATCCTCTCCAAGGACGCCTTCGAGAACGCCATCACCGTCGTCATCGCCCTCGGCGGTTCGACGAACGCCGTGCTTCACCTCATCGCGATGGCCCATTCCGCGGGCATCAAGCTCACCCTCGAGGATTTCGAGCGCGTCGGCCGACGCGTGCCGGTGCTCGCCGACCTCAAGCCGAGCGGCAAGTACAACATGGCCCACTTCGTCCGTATCGGCGGCCTCCAGCCGCTGCTCAAGATGCTCCTCGATAAGGGCCTCCTGCACGGCCACTGCATGACCGTCACCGGCAAGACCGTCGCCGAGAACCTCGCCAACGTCGGTAGTTACGCCGCCGACCAGGACGTCGTCCGCCCCTTCTCCAATCCGATCAAGGCCGACAGCCACCTGCGTATCCTGCGCGGCAACCTCGCGCCCGAAGGCTCCGTCGCCAAGATCTCCGGCAAGGAAGGCAACACCTTCACCGGCAAGGCCATCGTCTATGAATCCGAGGAGGCCTCGCTCCGCGGCATCCTCGACGGCGAGGTCAAGGACGGCCACGTCATCGTCATCCGCAACGAAGGCCCGAAGGGCGGCCCCGGCATGCGCGAGATGCTCGGACCCACCAGCGCCGTCATGGGCAAGGGCCTCGGCAAGACCGTCGCGCTCATCACCGACGGACGTTTCTCCGGCGGCTCCCACGGCTTCGTGGTCGGCCACATCACCCCCGAGGCCGCCGTCGGCGGCGTGCTCGCGGTCGTGAAGAACGGCGACACCATCACCATCGACGCCCAGAAGAACGAGATCAACCTGGACGTGCCCGCCGCCGAGATCGCGAACCGCCTGAAGTCCTGGAAGGCCTCGCCCTGCAAGGAGAAGCGCGGCACCTTGGCCAAATACGCCAAGCTCGTGTCCTCGGCCTCCGAGGGTGCCATCACGGACGGCGACTGAGGTCTTTAACTGACGCAAAATGAAAGGGCGGACGCTGCGGCGGACCGCCCTTTTTGTTGCCAAGTCGGCTCGCGGCGGGGAAGACTGTCCTACCGTGGCCAACTCCTTCGACCTCTTCCGGAAGCAGCTCCAGAACTTCCCCGAACTCGGCATCTCGCTCGACTTCAGTCGCGCGCCCGCCCCCGCCGGCTTCGCGGAGAAAATGGCCCCGGCCCTCGCCCAAGCCTTCGCCGACATGGCCGCGCTGGAGAAAGGCGCCGTCGCCAACCCGGATGAGAAGCGCATGGTCGGCCACTATTGGCTCCGCGCCCCGGAGCTCGCGCCCGATGCGCAGATCGCCGCGGAAGTGAAAGCCGCCATCGAGGCCATCGCCGGCTTCGCCGCGCAGGTCCACGCCGGCCAGGTCAAAGGCTCTGCCGGCAAGTTCACCGACCTTCTCTGCATCGGCATCGGAGGCTCCGCGCTCGGTCCGCAGTTCGTCGCTGACGCGCTCGGCAGCAAGGCCGACAAGCTTCGCGTCCACTTCATCGACAACACCGACCCGGACGGCATCGACCGCGTCTTCGACACGCTGGGCGGTCGCCTGGGCAGCACGCTCGCGATCGTGACCTCGAAATCCGGCAGCACGCCGGAGCCGCGTAACGGCCAGCTTGAAGCCGCGCGCCGCTGGCAGCTGGCCGGTCTTTCCTTCGCCGCCCACGCCGTCGCCGTCACCGGCGAAGGCAGCCAGCTCGACAAGGTCGCCCTTGCGGAAAAGTGGCTGGCCCGCTTCCCGATGTGGGATTGGGTCGGCGGCCGCACGAGCGAGATCGGACCGGTCGGCCTGCTCCCGGCCGCGCTGCAGGGCATCGATATCCGCGGCCTCCTCGAAGGCGCGCGTGCGATGGATGCGCTCACCCGCGTACCGGACGCGCAGAAAAATCCCGCCGCTGCGCTGGCGCTGGCCTGGCATCACCTCACCGAAGGCCGCGGCTCCAAGGCCATGGTCGTGCTCCCCTACAAGGACCGTCTCCTCCTCTTCTCCCGCTACCTGCAGCAACTCGTCATGGAGTCGCTGGGCAAGGAGCTGGACCTCCAGGGTCGCAAGGTACTCCAGGGCCTGACCGTCTACGGCAACAAAGGTTCGACCGACCAGCATGCCTATGTGCAGCAGCTGCGGGACGGTGTGAATAACTTCTTCGCCGTCTTCATCGAGGTCCTCAAGGATCGCGAAGGTTCCTCACTGGAAGTCGAGCCAGGCGTGACCTCCGGCGACTACCTTCAGGCCTTTCTTCTGGGCACCCGGGAGGCCCTATCGGGCAGCGGCCGTGCTAACATCACGATTACCATCAACCAGGTGGATGCCCGCTCGGTGGGCATGCTCATCGCACTTTTCGAGCGAGCGGTCGGCCTGTATGCCAACCTCCTCGGTATCAACGCCTACCACCAACCTGGCGTCGAAGCCGGCAAGAAGGCCGCCTCGGAGACGCTTAAGATCCGCGCCGCGGCTATCTCCGCCTTGGCCAAAACAAAGGGCAAATGGCTCTCCGCCTCGCAGGTTTGCGAGGAAATTGCACTTGAGGGGAAAGAAGAATTGGTGTTTAAAGTTCTCCTGCACGTTTCGTCCAACCCCGGTGCAATCTCGCGTCAGGAATCCCCTGATCCCGGGAAGACCCTCTTCAGCCATTCTTAACCCCTCACTTACCCTACCCATGAACAAGAAGCTTAACGCCTTCCTTCGCATCCTGACCATCGTCGTCGCCCTCGCCGCGGTGGCCTTCGCCTTCATGCTGAAAGGCAAGATGGACGGAGCGCTGACGAAGACCGCCTGGGCCGTGACCGACCCCGAAGTGAAGGCCGGCAAGGAGTACGACGCCCGCATGCTTTCCCTCTCCACCCTCCCCACCCTCCTGGACGCCAAGCGCAAGTCCATCACCGAGCTCGAGCTCGCCAAGAAGGACCTGCAGGCCGACGTCGCTGACAAGAAGACCAAGATCGAAGGCCTCACCGCCGCGAACACCACCCTTGAAGGCGAGCGCGCCGAACTCACCCGTAAGCGCGACGAACTCGCCGCCCAGCTGACCGACGCCAACAGCAAGAAGGACGGTGCCGTCGCCGAACTCGCCACCGCGAAGGAAGAACTCGTCAAGGCTACCGAAAAGGCCGCCGCCATGTTCACCAAGGAACAGGTCGCCGAAAGCGAAGCCAAGGCCACCAAGGCTGAGGAAAAATCCGAGCTGATCCGCGCCAAGTATGCCGCGTTTTTCGGCAAAGTCTCGCAGGCGATGGAAAATAACCCCGCCCCGTTCGGCTTCCC
>CAIXQT010000163.1 GCA_903921665.1 uncultured Opitutia bacterium | reverse complement strand
GCAGCGGACCCCAGAGGGCGCAGACGCCGGCGGAGACGGACGGGAAGAGGTTGGCGCCGCCGGAGGCGACCATGCGCACGGTGGACGTGGAGCAGTTCTGCTCGTGGTCGGCGTGCAGGAGGAGGATCAAGTCGAGCGCGCGGGCGATTTCCGGGTGGACGGCATAATCGGCGTTAGGCTGCGAGAAGAGCAGGTGCAGGAAGTTGGAGCAGTAATCGAGACCCGGCTTCGGGTACACGGGCGGCTCACCTTCCTTGGAACGGTGGGCGAGCGCGGCGAGGGTGCGGACCTTGGAGATCAGGACGGCGGCGGTCTCGTCGAACTTGGCCAAGTCATGGGTACGCTCGTTGGTGCCGAGCTCAGGGTAGTAGCAACCGAGGGTGTTCAGCGTGGCGGACAGCACGGCCATCGGATGGGCGTTGCCGGGGAAGCCGCTGAGCGCGATGCGCAGGCCTTCATGGATCTGCGAGTTGTCGAGGATGCGGGCCTTGAAGGCGGTCAGCTGGGCGGTCGTGGGGAGTTCGCCGTAGACGAGCAGATAGGCGGTCTCGATGAAGTTGGACTTCTCGGCGAGCTCCTCGATGCCGTAGCCACGGTAGCGAAGGATGCCCTTCTCGCCGTCGATGAAGGTGACCTTGGACTCGCAGGCGCCGGTGTTGGCGTAGCCGTCGTCGAAAGTGATGTAGCCGGTCTCGTCGCGCAGCTTGCGGACGTCGACCCCGCGTTCGCCTTCGGTGCCGACGACGATGGGGAGGACGATGTCTTTGCCGTCCAGGTTGAGAGTGGCGTTTTGAGAGCTCATGGCGGGGGTGTAGCCGCCAGAGTCGAAAACACGCCTCAGCGGGCGGACAAAGTCAGGAAATTGCGGTAGAGTTGCAAGCCTTTGACCTGACTTTTCTCCGGGTGGAACTGGGTCGCGAAGACCCGACCCCGCCGGACACCGCTCACGAACCGGCCCGCATAGTCGGTCTCGCACCAGACCAGGGAGGGGTCGGTCTCGACGACGCGGTAGCTATGCACGAAATAGAACGGCTCTCCTTCGGCCCGCAGGCCTTCGGTCAGGGGGGCGCCCGGCTTGAAGATGGCCTCATTCCAGCCCATGTGGGGGATACGGAGGCCCGGCTGGGACGGGAATCGGCGCACGACCCCGGGGAAGATCGCCAAGCCGGGGCGGTCAGCCTCCTCAGATCGTTCAAAGAGGACCTGGAGGCCCATGCAGACACCTAGGAAGGGCCGGTCGGCGGCGATCCACTGCTTCAGGAAGGATTCGAAGTCGGTGCGACGGATGCAATCCATGCAGTCAGCCATGGCACCCTGCCCCGGAAAGACGACCAGCTCGGCCTTTTCGGCTTCGGCCGGCGTGGCGGCCAGGAAGGCATCGGCGCCGGCGGCGACCATGGCGCGGCTGACGCTGCGGAGATTACCCATCCCGTAATCGATGACGGCCACCCGCGGGCGGCGTACTGACCCAGAGGCTTCCACGGTCAGGCCAGCGTACCTTTGGTGCTCGGCACGCGACCACCCTGACGCGGATCGACTTCCAACGCCTCACGCAACGCGCGCGCGAAGGCCTTGAAGAGCGCCTCGGCGATGTGGTGCGGCTCGTCGCCGTATTCGAGCTTCAGGTGCAGATTGCAACCGAGCGAATTGGCGAGGCCTTGGAAGAACTCGCGGACGAGCGCGATATTGAAGTCCTTCACCATGTAATTGGTGATCTCGACCTGGTAGACCATCATCGGACGGTTGCTGAGGTCGACGGCGCAGCGGGCCAGCGTCTCGTCCATCGGCAGGATGAAGAAACCATAGCGGCGGATGCCGGCCTTGTCGCCGAGCGCTTCCTTGATCGCCTGACCGAGCACGATGCCCACGTCTTCCACCGTGTGGTGGTAGTCGACGTCGGTGTCACCGGTGGCCTTGACCTTGAGGTCGACCAGGGAGTGGCGGGAGAGCAGCGTCAGCATGTGGTCGAAAAAGGCGACCCCGGTGGCGATTTCCGAAGAACCGGTACCGTCCAAGTTCACCTCGAGGGCGATCTTGGTCTCCGCGGTGTCCCGTCGGATGCTGGCTTTGCGAACGACTGCGCTCATACCCCAGAAATCCCCGCGGAAGGCGGGATTGTCAACCTCACCCTTCCATCCAAGCCGCCACGGCCTGCAGGAACACGTCGGTTTCCTGCTCCGTGCCCACGGAGATGCGCAAAGACTTCTCGGTGAGGCGATGGTTCGGGAAACGGCGGACGAGGATCTTGCGCGCGCGAAGGAACTCGAAGCAATGTGCGGATGTCTCGACCGACGCGGCGCGCCTCGACGAAACGGGGGCCGCGAGCACGAAGTTGCCGGCGGCGGGATTCACCTGCCAGCCGATCTTGCGGAGCGCGGCGACGAGGCGGTCGCGCGTGGCGCGAACCTGGGCGACGGTGACGTCCAGCCACTCGCGGTCGTCGAGCGCGGCGGCGGCCGCGACCTGCGCGAGGCGGTCGACATTGTAACTGTCACGGACGCGATGCAGGACCTCGGCGACGCCGGCCGGACAGAGCGCGTAACCGGCGCGAAGTCCGGCGAGGGCATGCGCCTTGGACATTGTCCGCGTGACGATGACGTTCGGCAGCTCGCGGGCGAGCGCGACGCAATCGTCGTCGGCGAACGAGGCATAGGCCTCGTCGACGACCAACATGCCAGGGAAGGCCTGGGCGACGGCGCGGACGACGTCCGGCGCGAAGGCGACGCCGAGCGGGGCGTTCGGATTCGTCAGGAAGAAGACGGCCGCGCCGCATTTCGCGATGGCGGCGATGTCGATGCCGAGATCGTCCGTGACCTCCACCTTGACGACGTCGGCGGCCTGGGCGGCGGCGAGGACCGGATAGAGCGAGTAGCTCGGATTGAGCATGCCGATCGGGCGACCAGGGCCCGCATAGGCGCGGATGATCAGATTAAGGATGTCGTCCGAACCATTGCCGGCGACGACGCGGGCGGCGTCGAAACCATGGAAGCGAGCGACGGCCTCGCGCAAGGGCGCGGAATCCGGCGAGGGATAAAGGCGCAGGTTCGCCCCGTCGTTGACCAAGGCGGCCCGGATGGCCTCGAGCGAGCGCAGGCTCGGCGGATAGGGGTTCTCATTGGTGTTGAGCTTCACCCATCCCCCGCCCTGCGGCTGTTCTCCGGGGACATAAGGCGACATGGCCGCGACATGCGGGTTCGCGGCGGGAATCTTGGCGGACATCAGCGTAACTTGAGTTTGGCGGAGGCGAAATCCTGGAGCAGCGCGCGGGTCTTGCCCGCGTCGGCGCAGGCGATGACCTTGGCGGCGAGCTCGCGGAGCTCGGACGCGGCGGAATGGCGGAGCACGAAGCGGACCTCCGGCAAGGCGGCCGGGCTCATGCTCAGCTCGTGGACGCCGAGACCGATGAGCAAGGGCGCCCACAGCGGGTCGCCGCCGAGCTCACCGCACACGGCGGCAGGGATGCCGCGCTTCCGAGCGGCTCCGAAGATCGCGATCAGCGTACGGACGACGGCCGGATGGCAGGGATCGTAGAGCGAAGCGACGCGCTGGTTGCCGCGATCGACCGCAAGCAGATACTGCACGAGGTCGTTGGTGCCGACGCTGAAGAAATCGGCTTCGGCGGCGAGTTCGTCGGCCACCGCGGCGGCGGACGGAATCTCGATCATCGCACCGAGGCGGATCGACGCGGCGGCGCGGACGCCTTCCCGGGCAAGCTCGGCTTCGACGTCACGGAAGATCTCCTTGGCGCGACGGAGTTCCTCGACGCCGGAAATCATCGGGAACATCACCTGGACCGGCCCATGCGTCGCGGCGCGGATGAGCGCGCGCAGCTGCGGACGGAAGACGTCGGGACGCTCGAGACAGAGGCGCACCGCACGATAACCCATGAAAGG
>CAIXQT010000162.1 GCA_903921665.1 uncultured Opitutia bacterium | reverse complement strand
GCCTTTGTCATCGGAGCCGAGGAGTTTCTCGCAGAGGTTGACGTGGTTGCCCGGCATACCGAGCGGGTTGGCGCCGCGGGCCTTGAGGGATTCGCAGATCTGACCGTTGATCTCGTTGTTGAGGGTCTCCTCGACGATCTTGACGGTCGCGGCGTCGGTGACGCGCATGCCGCCCCGGAACTCGGACTTGATGCCGGCCTTGTCCATCGCGCGGGTGATGGCCTTACCCCCCCCATGCACCACGACGACCTGGATGCCTACGGCGGCGAGGAAAGCGATGTCCGTGGCGACGCGGTCGCGGCCTTCCGGATTCGGATCGTCCATGAAGCTGCCGCCGTATTTCACCACGAACGTGGAGCCGCGGAACTTATGGATATACGGAAGCGCCTCGAGAAGGACCTCGGCTTTTTGCGTGGCAGGAATGCTCATCTTGCGGGAGGGAGTGTCGGGATTGCGGACGGGAGAGTAAACGGAAAACCTTACTCGCTCTTGTTGTAATTCACGTAGCCGTCGGTGAGGTCGGCGGCCAGGAGCCGGAACTTCGCGTCGCCGAGGTTGAGCTTCAGGCGGACGGCGAAACGGGCGGCCTTCACGACCTGCTTCCACTTGGGCTTGTTCTCGGGCAGCGGCTTGCCGCCGAGGACGGCCGGGACGTCGTCGTAATAGATATCCAGCTTGGCTTCGTCGAGACCGGTCCGGGCATAGCCGGCGGCGTCGGCGAGGCGGCCCCAGTTCGGGTCTTCGCCATACCAGGAAGACTTCACGAGCAGGGAGTTGCCGATCGCGCGGGCGATCTTCTCGGCATCGGCGCGGCTGCGGGCGCCTTCGATCTCCACGGAGACGACCTTGGTGATCTTCTCGCCATCGCCGACGATCTTCTCCGCCAGGGCGAAGCAGACCTTGTCGAGGGCTTCTTGGAACAGGGCACGCAGAGCGGCCGGAGCGGATGCGCCCACGGACACTCCCGAGACGCCGGAAGCGAGCAGCAGGACGGTGTCGTTGGTGGACATGTCGCCATCCACGCTGACGCAGTTGAAAGACTGGTCGGAAGAGGATTTCAGGGCCGTCTTGAGCTCAGCTGGCGAGGCGGCGGCGTCGGTGCAGACGAAGGCGAGCATCGTAGCCATGTTGGGCTCGATCATGCCGGCGCCTTTGGCGATACCGGCGATGGTCACGGTCTTGCCCTCCCAGACGAAGCGCGCGGTGACGGACTTAGGGCGCGTATCGGAGGTCAGGATAGCGTTGGCCGAGCGCACACCCTCGGCGGCGTCGCGCGAGAGGCGGGCAGCCGAGACCTTGATGCCCTCGGCGACCTTGGCCATCGGGAGCAGTTCCCCGATTCGACCGGTGGAACAGACGAGGAAGGCGTCGTTCGGCGCGCCGACGGCGGCGGCGGAAAGCTTCGCCATCGCGACGGCGTCAGCGTCGCCTTGGGCAGCCGTGCAAGCGTTGGCGTTGCCGCTGTTACCGACGATGCCGCGGATCTTGTCCGCGGAGACGGCGAGGACCTGCTGGCAGAAACGCACCGGAGCGGCCTTCACGTCATTGGTCGTGAAGACGCCGGCGGCGGCGCACGGCCGGTCGGCGACGACGAGCGTCAGGTCGAGGCGGTCGGCGGCCTTGTTGCGGATGTCGCAGCCGGCGGCGCCGACGCGGAAGCCGGGCACGTCGGAGACGCCCGGCGAATCATTGGTGAACTCGATGGACATGGAAAATCAGCGCAGGCCTTCGGACTCATCCCAACCCATCATCAGGTTGAGGTTCTGGACCGCCTGGCCACCGGCCCCCTTGAGGAGGTTATCGATGACCGAAGTGATGATGAGATTGCCCGTGCGCGCGTCGGCGACGACGGAGCAGGCCACCCGGTTGGTGTTGGCCACGTGGGCGGTATCCGGGAACTCGCCGGACTTGAGCAAGGTCACGAACGGCCGGCCGGCGTAGGCCTTCTGCCACACCGCTTCGACCTGCGCGACGGTGACGCCAGGGGCGGGCACGACGATGGTCGTGGCGATACCCCGGTGCATCGGGGCCAGATGCGGATTGAACTGGACCACGACCGTCTGGCCGGCGGCCAGGCCGAACTGCTCCTCGATCTCGGCGATGTGCCGGTGACCAGGGATGCCGTAGGCCTTGATCGAGCTGTCGCGCTCGGAGAACAGGAACGCCACGTCGGCCTTCTTGCCGGCGCCAGAGACGCCGCTATACGAATTGATGATCAACCGGCCCGGCTCGGGCTTGAGCAGGCCCGCCCGGAGGAGCGGCACGAGCGGCACCTGGATGCTGGTCGGGTAGCAACCCGGACAGGCGATGAGCTTCGCGGACTTCCAGGCGTCGTCGCCTTGGAGTTCCGGGATGACGTAACGGGCCTGCGCGGCAAGGGCCGGCGCCGGATGATCATGACCGTAATACTTTTTGTACAGATCGAGGTCGCGCAGACGGAAGTCGGCGGACAGGTCGAGCACCCGCTTGCCGGCCGCGACGAGCGGCTGGGCGTATTCGGCGGCGACGCCGTGCGGCAGCGCCAGGAACCAGACGTCCACGTCGGACTTCGCGCACTCTTCGGGCGAAGAGGCGGAAAACTGCAGGGCCGGATCCACGACGCCCCGGAGGCGCGGAATCTCATCGGCCACGGACTTGCCAGCCAGCGTGCGGGAGCAGACCGCGGCGAGCTTGACCCGCGGGTGGCGGGCCAGGACGCGCACGAGCTCCTCTCCGGTGTACCCGGAGGCGCCGACGATGCCGACCTTGGTCAGGTTTTGGGACATGGCTTGAGAGTATTGGGTTATTAGATGACGAATGGATGGCTGGACACAGCAAACTGGGCAACAAAAAGGCCCCGGGGTGCCGGGGCCTTCGAGGTTTCCTGTCTCTTCGCGGATTAACGCTTGGAGAACTGGAAGCGCTTGCGGGCACCAGGGCGGCCGGGCTTCTTACGTTCGCGCATACGGCCGTCGCGGGTAAGGAGACCTTCCTTCTTGAGAGGGGCGCGGAGGGTGGCGTCCATCTTCTGGATCGCGCGAGCGAGACCATGGGAGATGGCACCGGCCTGGCCGTTAGGGCCGCCGCCGATGACGCGGACGATGACGTCGAGCTGGCCATCGAGGCCGGCGGTCGTGATCGGGAGGGTGGCGGACTTCACCAGGGCCTCGGGGTAGAGGTACTCTTCAACGGGCTTGCCGTTGACGACGATGACGCCGGTACCGCGGGACAGGCGGATGCGGGCCGAGGCGGTCTTACGACGGCCGACGGCAAGGATAGCAGAGGACTTGGCGCTCATTTAAAAAGAGTAAGGGCGATTAGACCTTCTTAGCCTCGGGGAAAGGCTGAGGGTTGTTAGCAGCCTGGTCATGCTTATCGCCGGCATAGACGCGCAGCTTCAGGAGCATGGCGTTAGCGAGGCGGTTCTTAGGGAGCATGCCCTTGACGGCGTGGGTGACGATAAACTCGGGGCGACGCTCGCGCATAGCGGCGGCGGTACGGCGGTAGGCGGTGCCGACCCAGCCGGTGTAGAACATGTAGGTCTTGTCCTCTTCCTTGGAACCCGTGAGGCGGACCTTATCGGCGTTGATTACGATGACGTAATCGCCGGTGTCGACGTGGGGGGTGTAGGTGGGCTTGTGGCGGCCGCGGAGAATATTGGCGATTTTGACAGCGAGGCGGCCGAGGATCTGGTCCTTGGCGTCAACGACATACCAGGTCTTGTCCTTGAGCTGCACGTTCTTGGCTAGCGTGGTCTTCATAAAGAGGGAAAGCGGGAACATGAGAAAGGACCCCCCTCCGTCAACACCCGAATGCACCCCAGAGGGGGTGTGGCTTAAATAGGCCAAAAACAAGGGAGGCGTGGCCTCAGCCACGCCTCCCTGCCCTCCCCTTGAATGGGGGGCGGTTTAGAAACGGAAGGTGGCGAAGACGCGGGCCCAGACGGCGGAGCCGGCCGTCTTGACCTGGCTGTCGGTGTTGTAGGCCCAGTTGGCTCCCACGCCCAGTTCGCCACCCCGACCGACCTGACGGGTCAGATCCAAGGAGGCGCCCAAGTAGCCGTAGGTGTTGCGCGTTGCGAAGCTGGTGGTCGAGGCG
>CAIXQT010000161.1 GCA_903921665.1 uncultured Opitutia bacterium | reverse complement strand
CCACTCGGGCAGGCCGAGGAGTTCGGGCAGGCGAAGCTTGCCGTAGGCGCCCACGGGCAGGACGTTCGCCGCGATCCAGTCGAAGCTGAGCGCGTAGGCGATACCGCCGACCATCATGCCGGCGAGACCGGCCAAGGCGTCAAGGCGACCCGTCGCCGCGGCGGCGAGGCCGGTGCCGGGGCAATAGCCGAGGAGGACCATGCCGACCCCGAAGATCGCGGCGCCCAGGCCGACCGCGAGGAGGTTGGCGGGCTTGATGTGATATTGCGCGAGATCCTGACCGTGCAGGAGGGCGACACCGACGCCGCCAACCACGATGGCGGACATCATCACCTTGAGCACGGTGAAGTCGCGGAACTGGAAGAGGCGGACGATGACGTTGAAGTCCGTGACGCCGCCACGGTGGAGCAGGAAGCCGAAGAGGAGGCCGAAACCGATGGCCGACCAGAGGAGGCCAGTGCCGGTGAGGAAAGCGAGAGGGAGGTGCATAGGGTTGTTTCTCGGAAAGGGGTTAGGCCTGGGCGGAGCGGCCGTAGAGGAGCTTCGCGGTGAGGATGCCCGAGCCGAACATCACGATGAAGAATAGCCAGCCGCTGACAGCCAGCTGCAGCGAGCCGCTGATGCCGTGCCCGCTGGTGCAGCCGTCGGCGAGGCGCGCTCCGTAGAGGATGATGATGCCGCCGATGAAGGCCGCGACGAGGCGCTTGGTCTTGGACGGGCCGAAGTTTTCCGTCCACACGGTCGATTCCGCGGTGAACTTGAAGACGCCGCAGAGCAGGGCGCTGAGGAAAGCGCCGATCACGGTACCGACGAGGAAGAGGGTGCTGTAATCCCAGGTGGGGATCGCGGTCTTCGCCCAATAGGTATTTGCCGCGACCTTGTCCGCACCGAGGATCGGCATGGCGCAGGCGCCGGAGGCCTGGGCGAGGCCGGTGGACATGCCGAGCGGCTTGTTGACGATTGAGAAAGTCAGGATGCTGAGCAGCCCAATCAGCGCGCCGACGAGGTAAGGATTCCAGCGAGGTTTATTCATGAGGGGTGCTTCTTTGAGTAGCCGTGACACGCGATGTTCCGAACTTAAAAAGACCTCTGAATCTGAGTCATGATTCGATGATTGATCGAATGGCTGATGGCGCAGTTCGCGGTGAGGGGTTGATGGTAAGAAAATATTTTCAGGTGCCAGGTCTCGGCTGCAGGTACGGGCGTCAGCCACGGGATCCGAGAACGTGCCTCTTGAATTGGTAGGGCCGAGCATCCCTGCTCGGCCGCGGCCGGCCAAGGATGGCCAGCCCTACCAGGCCGCCGTAGGGCGGCCTCCGCGGCGGAGTGCACGATGAATCCCGCCCCTACCTGCGAAGGCTACGCCTTCGAGGGGGCAATGTGACAAGTGGGCGCGTGGACGCTGGGAATGTATCTCCCCTTGTCACCGTGTCACCTTGCCCACGTGTCCCCTAACTGGGGTTTCACCCCAGCCGATTGGCCGCGCTGACGAGGGCCTTGAGGCCGGCGAGCTCGATGTTCGCGTCGACGCCGCAACCCCAGACGGTACGCCCGTCCTTGGACTGCAGGGAGACGTAGGCGGCGGCGGAGGATTCCGATCCGGCGGTCAGGGCGTGCGAGCGGTAATCCTTGAGGGAGAAGTTCGCCCAGCCCTTTGAGTCGAGGGCATGCACGAGCGCGCTGATCGGGCCGTTGCCTTCGCCGGTGAGGGTGAGGACCATGCCGTCGTAACGGACCTCGGCCTGGCAACGCACGGTTTCCTTGCTGATGGGCTTCGAGCTGAACTCGAGGAGTTCGAGCGGACGCGCGACGTTGACGAAATTCTTGCGGAAGCAGTCGTGGATCTCGGCGGGCGTGAGTTCCTTGCTGAGCTTGTCAGCGTGCTTGCCGATGAGGTTGCCGACTTCCGGGTGCATCAGCTTCGGGAGATCGAAGCCGAACTCGCGGTCGAGCACGTAGGCGACGCCGCCCTTGCCGCTCTGCGAGTTGATGCGGATGATGGCCTCGTACGAACGGCCGATGTCCATCGGGTCGATGGTGAGGTAGGGGACGTCCCAGAGGGCGTCGTGG
>CAIXQT010000160.1 GCA_903921665.1 uncultured Opitutia bacterium | reverse complement strand
GATCTTGAAGGCCTTGTACATGATGCTCGGCAGCTCGTTGTAATCGAGGACGAGGAAGGAGTGCTTCACGATCGGCAGGGTCATGCCGTAGAAGTCGGTTTCCTGGAAGGCGGCGCGACCGATGAACTGCTGGTAGACCTGGCCGGTGATGCAGATCAGTGGGATGCTGTCCATGTGCGCGTCGGCGATCGCGGTGACGAGGTTCGTCGCGCCAGGACCGGAGGTGGCCATGCACACGCCGGGCTTGCCGGTCGAACGCGAGTAGCCGTGCGCCATGAAGGCGCCGCCCTGTTCGTGACGGGGCAGGATGGTACGGATCTTCTTGGAACGGGTGAGGCCCTGGTGGAGCTCCATCGAAGCGCCGCCCGGGTAAGCGAAGATCGTGTCGACGCCGAGGTTCTCGAGGCAGCGGACCATGACGTCACAACCGCGCATCTTGACGCCGGTCTTGGCCGAGACGGCCGAGGGGGCGGAGGAGGTGGAGTTCTTGGCGGCGTTCTTTTTGGGCATGGTCTTAGGGGGCAGGTCGAACCTGCAGGGAATGGGTTAGAAAAGGTGGCCGGCTTGCGGGGGCAAGTGTGAATAAGTGGGGCTAAACAAGGCCCCAAAAGGGCTAGGGCTAGGGCCAGGGCCAGGGATAGGTAATTAATGCCTAATTTTAAGCAAAAAGCCCCTTGTAGCCGTCTTTTCCTCCCAGCCCTAGCCCTATCTTGAGCCCTAGCCCCGGCCCTATCCCTAGCCCTATTTCAGAGGTGTCGTATACAATTCAACCCCGCGACCTGGATCGGGCCGTGGATTGCCCCCTGGAGGTAGGCATGGGCGATGGTGACGGCTTCGGAGAGGCTCTTGCCCTTGGCGAGCTGGGCGGTGACGGCCGCCGAAAGGGTGCAGCCGCTGCCGTGGGTGTCCACGTGCGGGGCGCGGCGGGCGCCGAAGGTCTTGGTCTCGCCGGTGGGCCAGGCGAGGCAGTCGGTGAGGTCGTCGCCCTCGGCATGGCCGCCTTTGAGCAGGAAGGGGACGCCGTAGGCCTTGGCGAGCTCGAGCGCCTCGTCGATGCCGCCCAGAGATTTCCGTCCCAGCAGGATCGTGGCTTCATCTAGGTTCGGCGTCACCAGCGCGGCGAGCGGGATGAGTCGCGTGCGCACGGCGGCGATGGCGTCCGGAGCGAGCAGGGTGGCGCCGCTCGAAGCGACCATGACGGGGTCGACGATGGCAGGGATGCCCGACGACTTGATGAAGCCGGCGACGGCGAGGACGATCTCAGCGTTGAGCAGCATGCCGGTCTTCAAGGCCTTCGGGTGGAAGTGGGCCGCGACCTGCGCGCACTGCTCGACGACGAAGGCCGCAGGGCTGGCCTGGATGCCGGAGACGCCGCGCGGATTCTGCGCGGTGAGGCAGGTGATCGCGGTCGTGCCGAACACGCCCTGCGAAGCAAAAGTGAGCAGGTCCGCCTGGATGCCCGCGCCCGCGCCGCTGTCCGAACCGGCGATGCTGAGGGCGACGGGGAGTTCTCGGCTATGTGCGGCGTTGGTCATTCTTAGTCAGCGGATTGCCGATTATATTGAAGGTTTAATCCCAATATCCGCTTGTCGCAAGGACTTACCGGCCTGAAAATCCCCTCTCATCTCTTTCCGGTGAGCGCCTCCGAAACCCCATCCTCTTTCCGTCCGTCCGAAGACGCCATGCTCGGATTGGAGCGGCTGGTCGTGGGACGAGAGTGCAACGGATTCGATCGGCTCTCGCCTGCCCGCAAGGCGCGCGCGTTCGCCGAGCTCATCCGCCTCGGTTACGCCTATGGTAAGGTCGAGCCGGTCGCCGGCCGGGATTATCCCGACGTCGCCGTCCAGCGCGTGAGCTCGCGCGGTCGCCGTCTCCGCCGTTCCTTCCGCTCTTCGCGCGGCGCGACGACGAGCAGCGGCCTGCAGGTCTTCTGGGTCTTCCTGGTGATCGCCGCGGCGTTGTTGGGTTGCCTGTTCCTGATGCTCAAGGTGTCAGGTAACTGAGCCCGCCCCGCTTTTCTTCCCGGCGCAAAAAAGGGGCGCACCTCGCGGTGCGCCCCTTTGCTTGTTCCTGACTAGCAGGCTTACTTCTTGGCGGCGCGCTTCTCCTCGATCGCGGCCTGGGCGGCGGCGAGGCGGGCGACCGGCACGCGGTAAGGCGAGCAGGAGACGTAGTTCAGTCCCACGCGGTGGCAGAACTTGACGGACTCGGGTTCG
>CAIXQT010000159.1 GCA_903921665.1 uncultured Opitutia bacterium | reverse complement strand
TGCAGCGCATCAGGGTCGCGGCATCGCGGACGAGTTCCGGCGAGATGAACGGCCGACCGGTGCGCACGGCCATGATCTGGCGTTTCCATCCGCGCTGGAGCGAGGTGTCGCCGGCGACGTCTTCGTCCTGCAGGTCGGTGATGCGCGGCGCCCGCGGAGCGGTTTGTTCGACGATGCGACGGACGGTGCCCGGCTGGCGGTATTCCATAGTGCCCATATGCCACAGCGTGAAGAGATGGTGCTCGGCGCGGGCTTGGGTGCCCCAGCAGAGGTCATAGCCCGAGGTCTGCCCGGGGACATTGAACTCGCAGGCCTTGCACTTCATGCCGACCTCGGGCTTCGGCCAGTTGCCGCTGGCGACATACCCGGTCAGTCGGGCGGTGGCCTCGGCGATGGATTCCTCGCTGGGGTAGGCCTGGGCGACGGCTTCCGTGGCCTCCAGGATGGCGATCAGGGACGTTGCGTCGCCTGGCTTTGCCTTACCCCGGTATTCGACCGTCGGACGGCCTCCTGGGCCATTCTCGGTGAGGGTAAAGAGCCCACGGACCTCCTCAGGGCCAGCCACGCCCAGCTTATTGGGTAGGTAGAACCAGGCCCGGATGGTCTTACTGATGCCGGCGGCCTGCAGGGCTTGTCGGGCGACATGCACCTGGTAGGCAAGGTCGACCACATACGGTTCCCAGCTCTTCTTCAGGAGTTCCTTCGGGTCGGCCTGGAGTTTGGACTCCACTTCAGCGGAGGCGGACTTGATCTCGATCAGGTCGATGGTGTCGCCGGTGACGCGGACGATGTCCGTGCGAGCCATAAGGCTGCCCGCGGCGAAGGTTGCTTCGTGCAGGGTGCAATTGCCGGCCTTGATCTTGGCCAAGGTACGAGCCGAGGCCTCGGCATGGCTCTCCTTCGGGACATACATGTCGTCGCCTGGGTAATAGACCTTCACCAGCTTCTCGAACATGTAACCCCCACGCGCGAGCTGCTGCATGTATTCGTTCACGTCCGCCTGACGCGGCAACGCCGGCTTAGCCAGCGCATGCTTCAACTTGATCGGACACATCAGCCCCAGCTTGAAGAGGGATTTGGAGAGGGAAGGGACGGGCATTGGCCTAGGTATAGGCCACAAACGATAAGTGCAAACGTGCAAATCGGAGCGGTGCTCCTGTGCAAAGGTGCAAAAGTTAAAACTGGGGAAGGGCTAGGGCCAGGGCTGGGGCTAGAGATACGAGTGGCCCGGAGGCTCAGAGGCTTGGTAGAATAGTCGCGGCGAAGCCGCGAGGAGATCTGCTGGCATGGTGAACTGCTGCGAAGCAAAGGCAGGGGGAGGCAACGCTTCGGGTGGCAGGTGGCGGGAATGGGTAGGGGCGTGCGGCCCGCACGCCCGCGGATGACCGGGCCGGTCATCCGGCCTGGTTCGAATTGTGACAAACGGGGAGAGCGCGGCCCGGCGGTGAGTCCAAGGGTCAACCGCCAAGTTCGCGACGACGATCGTCTCGGCGCTGTCGTTGAAACTCCTCGAAGGCTTTCTTGCGCTCTTCATCCGTCTCAGGGGTCAGTCCGCTGCGCATGGCATCCGTGATTTGCTCATGGTATTTTTCCAGCACGCCGGTGATTCCGTAGATGCAACGCATGAGTTGTTTGCACGTAAGGGTCGAGTCTTCGATCGGGAATTCGATAATCGCACGGACTTCACCGTCGTCAGGGTCGTATTCGAACTGGACCATCTTCGTATCCCAACTGATCTGCAGCAGTGTCTGGAAGAGAGCCATCTTGTTGTAAGAGCTGGCGTCTTTCGGGAACTGGTAGGCCTTTGGCGCCACGATCTTCAGGAATTCCCCATCTTCTTCGACGGCTACGACGAGGTGGCAGAGTTTTTCACCTTCGACGTCGGTGTAGTTGTCGGTGACGAAACCCGTCCGGACGAAATTCTTTCCAGGAATCTCACGGAATTTCTTACCCTCCTCTTGGAGGAACTGTTTAACTTCTTCGATGCTGGTGGCCATGGTGTGCGATTTAGAAATAAACCCTCAAAATTTGTAGCTCAAGCCACTTGTGGCTTTAAAGGCCGAAAAAGGCTTTATTTAATGTTTTTTTACAATAAAACATGCCGCTTAAGGTTGAGTCCGGTGCGTAGAAAGACATCTTATGGGTCATGAGATACCTTTGGTGCCTGATGCTGGCTTCTTTTATCGTGAATGCTTCAGCCTCCGATCTCCCCACAGAGCTTGCGGCAAAAGCGGGGATAGCCGTAGCCCAATATACGATGGGTAATTACTATTACTCCGGAGATGAGGGCTACTCCCAGGATTATGAGAAGGCCGCCTACTGGTACCTTAAGTCCGCCAAGGGCGACAACGTGAAAGGTCAGCTGGCCATCGGCATCGCCTACCGCCGGGGGCAGGGCGTCCCGGCTGACATGGACGCCGCGCTTTTCTGGATGAAGAAATCGGCCGGCAACGGGCACAGCCTGGCGATGTATAACCTCGGCATGTTCTATCTGAACAAGGCCGATAGACCTTCGGTCGGCAACTATGCGACGGAAGCCTATGCATGGTTCACGGTCACCCGGAGTCATGGCGGCGCCCAAGCTGGTTCGGCCTCCCAGGAACTTTCGCAGCTCGATGCGCGGATGACGCGTGAGGAGACCTCTTTTGCGCGGAATCGCGCCCGCACCCTCAGTTCGTCAATCGGACTATGACCGCTCGCCTGCTGCTCTTGGTGGCCGTGTGCATGGGGCTGGCCGGCTGTCCTGACCGTGACAAGGCGTTGCTCATGGTGGAGTATGGCTTCGCGGATCGCCAGCTGGCTGGTCGGACATATTTTCTTTACGACGCCTCCGAGAAGTCGCGGGCCCAGGAGTTGATGAGCGAGATCGCGAACCGGGATGCCGAGCTTAATCGCACCATGTTGAGCGCTAGCTTCAAGCGTCTTCCCGTCGAGGAGCAGATCCAGACCTTCAACCGTAGCCGTCAGGAGAACTGGCAGCTCATCAAGGAACTCCGTGGCCTGCTGGCAGGAAAGGAGTCCAGATAATTCCATGCGTAAACATATCCGAATCCTCTTCGTCCTGATGGCCTTGGCTTTAGCGCCTGGCCTCAAGGCCGGAGCCTGCACGACCTCCGTCAATTGGGAATCGATCAACGGCTCAGGCCCGCGCCGTCCGACGCTCTCCACGATCATCTGGAAGACGACCTTGGGTGGTTCCTTGTCGGTGAAGGACCCCGTTTCCGCCGATTGGGTCGACCTGCGCCATGTTGGTACCAAGCGCGGCGATGCTTCCCTAGGCGCGATGTTCGTCGGACGGTGTGACGACGGCCGAATGGTCCAGGTCACCTTGTTTGGTAAGCCTTACTACGGCCCGACGCGCTTCGAGTACGCCTTGACCTTTACGAGGGGCTCAGCCGAGCGCATGTTCTATGGCGACTGCAGCAGTGAGCTGATCGCCTGCTTCAAGGCCAACCGGTGACGGGCGGGTAAAGCCGATATCACTAAGGGCTTCAGGCGATCTGCGGGCACTCCGGACCAAGGGAGAGCGGGCCGATGTGTCGGAAGCTGTTGCGAGCGACGCCGAGGCGTTGGCAGGCGCCGCCCATGAGGTGTTCCAGGGCAGAGGCTTCGGTGAAGTCGTTGGGGAGCTTACCCATGTTCAAGCGCCCGCGACCTTGGAAGACGGCGGAGAAGACCTCGGCCGGTTCTTTGGCTTTTCCTGAGAGTGAATCCCAAAGTCCTTGCGATTTCATGGCGCAGGTGAATTCGGTGTATTCGAGGCAAAAGACGTAAATCGGACGGGAAGAAGGGCCGTGGGGGTTGCGGGATTTACGGTAGAAGACCGAGGCGGCGTAGAGATACTCGATGGGGATGAGATCGAAGCGCTTCTCGCTCATCAGCTGGGCCATCTGCTTGACGACCAGTGGGTAGCTTTCAAACACGACATAGAATTCGTCGTTGGCCAGGATGCAGCCTTTCGGATCACGGTTGCGAAGCTTGCTCGTGAAGGCGACGGGCAAGGAGGGCATATCCATCAGGCTGATGAGGGGGTGTTCCATGGGGGTGTGATTATCTTCCGTCCGTCCGTACCGAGGTCAAAGTCTTATTGAATGTTTGTATTAAAGAATTGGTTGCCGAGTCTCATGCCACGGATAGGTTTCTGCGATGACAAAAAAGAATTCCCGCCGGGGTATCATGATTCCGAAGGCCTGCTTCTGGCCGCTCATGGGAATCTTCCTGCTCATCTTCATTTTCGACCGCTGCACCCGCCACTGAGGTCCGGTCGCAACTCAGTCGGCGCCCCGCCCTAGGCGGCCCGGCCGCACGGTGACCCGAGATGTCGACGTTATCTCAGGAAGTTATTCCTTGATACCCGCCTCACCGCGAAGGTCTCGCCTCAGTGATGATTTCAATGGCTTTCCTCAGGGCGGCCAGGCCGGCGGAACCAATCACCCCACGATGGCTATGGAAAGGGTGCTTCATGCGGTATTGCACCTCGTCGGAGTGGGCTTCCAGGAATTTCCTGATTTCCTGACCGACCCGGAGGGGATGTCGGAAGAAGGGGGGTTTGATGAAGCCCTCGGAGTCGGCTGCCTTCAATAATTCGCAATCGCCCAGTGTCACGATGTCTTCGCCTTTCATCAGCTTGAGTTCGGCCAGGTGGATGCTGAATGCATTCATGGTGTGGCAGGCAAGCAGGGTGGGCGGCTTGCTGCGATCGTCGGCGATGATGAGTATAACCGATCCGACTTCCGGCTCGTTGATGAGGGGCGTCACGTGTTGATGGAGCCGCCAGCCTTCAAACGGATCGCTGACTAGTTGCCATTCGCCGGAGTCAAGTTCCATGGCGGTCGGAATAGCCTAGCGACCTCCTTTGTCGTTCAATTCCCAATCTTCATCGAAGAAGGTGGCGTTACGCAGGACGTCGGCGCTGATGATCTTATAGCCAAGGTTGTCGCCGCTCGCAGAGTTCGGCGGGAGCGGGAGCAGCTCTATCCAGAAATCCGAAGAGCCTTCCATCTGATTCACGATTCTTCCGGCGATCGTCGCAGCCCCCTGTGTCTTGAGCAGGAAGCATTTCCCCGTAAGCATCGTGCTCAGTTGTTGGATGTAACGGCTGTTTTCCATCCCGCTGCTCGCTTCGTGTCAATCAGCCCATGCCTTCGGGCATCTGGAACTTCACGCCGCAACCCGGGCAACGGGGACGGTCGAACTTGTCGCCGAAGCTCTTGCCCGTCAGGGCACCGAAGATGCCGCCTGCCACCGCGCCGACAGCGGCGCCGGCGGGACCGCCGATGAGACCGGCTTTGGCGCCGAGGGTCGCGCCCGCAGCCGCACCACCGAGGCCGCCGGCGGCTTTGCCGCTATTTTCGACCATGTGGACGAAACCGAAACCGCAGGCGGGGCAGTGGACGTAGACTTTGTTGGACATGTTATGTTTAGGATTGGTGGTTGTTAAGGGCGTAGTCGTGGCGGACCTTGAGGAGGGCAAGATGGTCGTAGACTTTATAGGTCAGGTAAAACGTGATCACGTTGAGCACGTTCACGATGATGAAGAAGGTATCCACCTTGATGGTACAGCCGACCAGGATGAACTGATAAATGGCTAGTCCGAGGAGCACGAGATTGGCGACCCAAGAGGCCGTGCCGAGATGTCCGAAAAGCCGGATTTTCTTCGCCAAGACAACGATGTCGAATTGGACCTGAGTGGGTCGGGGTGAACTCATCTGGATGGATTACGTATTAAAGCAGTCTAATGTCAACAGGCGAGGGTCATCCGAAGAGGGCCCCGATCAGGATGCCCACCCCGACGGCGGCTGCTGTCTTACCCCAGCCGCCGCTGGCCTGCTGGAATTTCAGTTCATGCACGGAGGCGGCGACGTGGATGACCGTGAGCCCGTCCATCTTGATCAGGCCTTCCACCGCTGCTTTATCGTGGCCATGGTTGATGCCGGCTTGGATCATGCATTTGACCATCTCCTCGATCATGAACTGCTGGTTCATGTGAAAGTTGCGGACGTCCGGCATGCGTCCGATGAGCGCCTGACAGGCTTCGCGCGAGACGGGATGAAGTCCCTGGATGGCCTGGCGGATATTGACTTGTCCTTGGATGAGGGTGCTCATGGTTTTTCGCGGGAAGGGGAGGCGGTCGGGGTTGGTTCGGGGCGGAAGAGTTCGTCTTGCAGCTGTTGGGGTGACTGACGTCGGAGGCCGCAACGAGCGGCGAGAGCTTTGAGTCCTTGCTTCCATCGCTCCACGAGGGCACGTCCTTTGGGGTGCCAGCTGATGGTGAGGGCCAGACCGAAAAAAAAGAGCGGGGCGCCCGGGATGATCGGCATGACCCAGCCGATCAGGCCGATGATCATCAGCGGGATGCCGAGGAGGGCGAGGCCGGCACGTTTCATCGATTTCAAACATGACTTGGTGGCTTGCTGTCACAAGTGCTTTCGATGCAAAGCCCCTGTTTTTTATGAGATTATTTAAGGTTTTCAAAGCGGTTTTAAGGTTGTTGCGGCGTCGGTTTTGGTTAGATGTGAGGAGATAACTCTAAGTCGATGGCCCCAGAGACCCCACCGCCCCCCAAGATGATGCGCCTGTGTATCGGCCTCCAGGTTGAGGTAGGTCGGAATCCCAACTGCGCACGTCAGGGTTTGCTTAACGGTTGTGCCCGGAATCCACAGACAGGAGCCGCTGCTTTCTATTTCTTTTGTTGTCCGAGTTGTCGCGCCAAAATGACCGACGGCTCGATGCAGGTGCCGGATGCTTCCGGGGGCGGACAGCATCTTTCGCAATACATCTATATTCCCTGAGCTGATTACCGTGCCTTAACGCTGGCGGGATGGGGTGGGACGGGCAAAGTGAGGGGAGGGTATGTTCAAAGGCATCTCACAATACTTTGCCGGGGTCGGGCGGGCCATGCAGGTGCGCTCCGGCAGGGGTGGGGTGCATGCGGACGCTGGTTTCGCATCGGAGCAGGTGAAGCGGCTGACGCAGGTCCTACCGAAAGCCCGGGCGGAGATCATCGCAGCGACGGAGGCGGTCATCCAAGAGGCGGTGTTGGCCGAGATGAAGGCGACGCCGATCGCCGAACTGAAAGACTTCGGGGCGTCGGTGGGGCCGTTGCAATCCGTGGGCTTCCGGACGGTGGCCGATCTGTCCGGGCGTTCGTTCGGTTCTTTGCTGAACTACCGAGGGTCGGCGACGTGACGGCCGAGGCGGCGATCAGGGCCTTCGGGTTATTCCAAGAGTCCGCCCGCGCGCATGTCCGCCTGCTGCCCGATCCGGATAACCGTCGTCCGTCCGATGGGCGCCTGCTGGTGGCCTTGGCGAAATACGAGACGCTAGTCCGGGAGGTCTCGACCCGCACCGAGGAAGCGCAGGAACGCTACGTCGAGACGGGAGAACGATTGCAAGCGCTCCGAGCCAAGACGCGCGTACGGGATCATCTCTTCTCCTTGGGCTCGCAGGCAAACCTGGTCCGCGAAACCGACCAATTGGCTGTCGAATTCCGGTGGGTGAGCACGGAAGCCCGTAATCTCTCTGATTACGCTGAACGGCTGACGATGGATCTGGCGGAGACCTGGAGGCGTTACGCAGGGAATGCGGCGACGTTCATCGCATTGTTGGAGAGCGTGCTGCCCGCCCGGGTGGTCGCGAAGGGAGCGTTGGCGGGCCCAGACATGCGTGGCGGGCTGCCGGCGGAGATTGCCGATGCCGTCGAGGCCACCCAGGTGGACCTTCGTCTGCTGACCGCTAACCTTCGTCGCTATCAGCAGTTCGGTACCCAGTATATCGTCTGCCAGAAGCGCGTGCTCTTGGGTGACGATATGGGCTTGGGTAAGACGATCCAGGTGCTGGCGGCGATGTGTCACCTGGCGGCCCAAGGTAAGAAGCATTTCTTCGTGGTCGCGCCGAACAGCGTCCTCATCAACTGGGAGCGCGAGGTGAAGAAGCACACGAAGCTCAACCCGATCGTGGTCCATGGGGGCGACCGGGATGATGAGCTGGAGCAGTGGCAACGGGAGGGCGGGGTGGCCATCACGACTTACACGACGCTCGGTCGTTTGGTGGACAAGATCACCGCCTTCGATTTGTTGGCCGTCGACGAAGCCCACTCGGTCAAGAACCCGGAGACCCAGCGAACCCAGTCGGTCGTGCGGCTTAGCGGGCTGACTGAGCATGTCGTGTTCATGTCGGGCACCGCGTTGGAGAATCGCCTGAGTGAGCTGCAATTTCTCGTGACGACCGTCCAGCCGAAGGTCAGCGCTGAGGTGGCTTCGCTCCTCAAGCAGGTTCGGCCTGTGCCGGCAGAAGTGCGAATGCAGCTCGCTCCGGTTTATCTTAGGCGTACGCAGGCTGACGTCCTGACTGAACTCCCTGATCTGACCGAGACCGACGAGGTTGTTCCGCTGGAGTCAGCGGATATTGAGGCCTATCGGATGAGTCCGGATAATCTCATGCACAAGCGGCTGGCGGCCACGATCGGCGCCGGTGGGCAGCAGTCGGCGAAGTTTGATCGACTTCGGGAATTGCTGGAAGGCTATCAGGAAGATGGACGCAAGGTCGCGGTCTTCTCGTTTTTCCGCCAGGTGCTCGATGATGTCAGTACCGTGGTCGGGGGTTGCCCGCAGATCCATGGATCCATCAGCGCCGAGGAACGCCAACTCGTCCTGGACCGTTTTGCCGCCAAGGAAGGCTTCGGGGTTCTGGCGCTGCAGATCGAAGCCGGTGGCGTCGGCATCAATCTCCAGTGCGCCCAGGTCGTCATCCTGATGGAACCGCAGTTCAAGCCATCGACCGAGAAGCAGGCCATCGCCCGGGTTCGTCGCATGGGTCAGACCCGCAAGGTCAATGCACATCGCTTGATCTCCAAGGGAACCGTCGACGAGGCGCTCGTGCTGTTGGTCGAGCAGAAGAAGCAGGTTTTCGAAGACTACGCCCAGCATAGCTCGGTCAAGGATGCCAGTGGGATGGCGATCGATGCGGGCAGCGCGGCGATGGAGGAGCTGAGGGGCATCATCGCCAAGGCTTAAGCCGGCGATGAGCCCCTCAGCTTTGGGGAACTGCTGGCATGGTGAACTGCTGCGAAGCAAGCGCGGCCAGGGGCCGCGAGGGGGTACGGGGCATGTGGACAAGGGGACAAAGGGCGGCAAAGATACCGTGCAAAGGTGCAAATCGGCCTCCGGCCTGTGCAAAAGTGCAAAGGTAAGATAACAACACTTCAGGTTGCAGGTGGCAGCCCCGGGTGGCAGGTGGCGGGGAGGGGCTGCGTGTTCTTCGTTCTTGGTTCATTGTTTCTTACAGCGGTCTCAAGGTAGGGCATGGCTCTCCGAGCCCGCCGTTGGGCGTTGAGAGCACAGGTCGTCGCTTAAGGTACGCACATCCGTCGGCGAACGGCGGCGATGGCAATCGCCGCCCTACCTAGGGCGTGGTGGGGGATTGGCCTCAGGGTTTTCTGGGGGGTTTCACCAATTGAAGGATGGCGGCGTGGGGCGATAACGAGGCGATGTCGTTATTGAAGTATTTTAAACCGGTCTTTCTTGGGCTGCTGGCCGCGGTTTCGGTCATGGCGGGTGAGGCTGATCAACCGACGCCCCTGACCCTGGAGCAGGTGGACCGGGCGCAGGACCTGTATCTTGATAGCATCCAGCAGCGTATCGTGGCGGCCAGCGAGAAACCCACGAAGGCGGGGTTGAGTGATCTCTGGCATCACATTAGTCACGCCAAGTCCTCGGATCGGTCACCCTTTGCCCCAGGGTTTCAGCATTACCATGTCGCCGCTTCGTCGATCGTTGCGAAGTCGGCGCGTCCGAAATCCTCGACGGAGCGTCAGGCACAACAGGATATCGACGAAATCTTTTCGAAGACGCTCAAGTTCGTCGTTGAAGCTACCGAGGCGTTTGAGTCGAACCGGACTCGCGTCGTGACCTATCGTCTCAAAGCTGCCTCTAAGGAAGTGACTAAGGTCGGCGCAGTCCTTGACGCACAGCGTAAGCGCAGGGCGTCTCAGGCGGTGGCGAACAAAGGGCAGCAGTCGGTGGCCGGGGCGACGAAGCCGCAGAATGGTGCTGCGCCGGTGCGGAAGTAAGTTGCTGCATTGAGCGGCGGGCTCGGAGAGTCCGCCCTACCAAAGTCAGAGAGGCAGATTGATGCGGGGTTGATCTGTTGGCCGGTTGGCCAGTGCGCGGCGCATTAGCTGGCCAGCTGGCAAGTTGACACGTGGGCAAGCGAGAGGCAGCGCTGCGTGTTCTTCGTTCTTGGTTCATTGTTTTTGCAGCGGTCTCAAGGTAGTGCGGGGCTCTCCGAGCCCGCCGCTGGGCGAAGGGAGAATAGGACGTAGAATGAGGTGCGGATGTCCGTCCATGAACGGCGGCGATGGCAATCGCCGCCCTACCCGAGGCAGTGGGACTGAACTCAAAGGGAGCAGCAGAGGGAGACCGGATGTTTAGCTGGGGTACATAATGACCGAAGCATTAATCCCGGTTTCCGGTTCCCCTTTGAGCGGATTGAATGTTTACAGGCTATGTCGTGACGCGGTCCCGACCCTACCCGAGGCAGGGGAGGGCTGGACTTCCCGGGGATTTGATTTTTCATCGGCGTACTTCTATGCCGATGTCGCGTCTCTTGCCTTTCCTCGCCGGGTTGCTGCTTTCTGCGGGGGTCTCAGCCGTCGAGCCGATCGATCCGGTCGCGGGTTCTTCCATCGCCATCGTCGGCGGGGGCCAAGGTGAGCGCCTCCTGCGCGATCCTTCCTTCGAGGCCGAGCTGCAACGTCGCTTCGCGGGTCGTGACCTGGTCATCCGTAATCTCTGCGATGACGGTGATACCCCTGGCTATCGCGATCACTCGGGTCGCAACTCGCCGTTCGCGTTCCCGGGCGCCGAGAAGTTCTATCCTCTTTCCAAAGCGAAGGATTTCTGGGGCTCCGGTCATGCCGGCGCTGGTTTCGCCGAGACGCCGGACCGGTGGCTCACGGGTCTGAAGGCTGACGTGATCATCGCTTGGTTCGGTTACGCCGAATCGTTCAAGGGTTCCGCGGGTGTGGCTTCGTTCCGTGCCGAATTGGAAGGCTGGCTCGATCATACCGCCGCCCAGAAGTATAACGGTAAGACCGCCGCCAAGGTCGTCCTGCTCGCCCCGCTCGCGCTGGACGAGCGCACGGCTCCGCAAGGCGTCGCGGCCGCCAAGGCCGTCAATGCGAACCTCGCCCTTTACGCCCAGGTCATCAAAGAAGTCGCCGCCGCCCGCCAGCTGGTGTTCGTCGACCTCTTTGGTCGCAGCCAAGAAGCCTACCGCACGGCCGCGAAGCCGCTCACCCGTGACGGCATGCTGCTCGAACCAAACGGACATGAGCTCATCGCCGGGCACATCGCCTCGGCCTTTGTTGCCGGCTCGCCCCGTGGTGATGCCGCCGTCGTGGCCGCTGCGGTCCAGGATAAGAACTGGTATTGGGACAAGCTCTTCAAGATCCCGAACGGCGTGCACGTCTTCGGCCGTCGTAACAAGCCGTTCGGTCCGGACAACTATCCCGCCGAGATCGATAAGCTCGGTGAGCTCGTGGCCATCCGCGATCGCGCGATCTGGGCCGCCGCCCGCGGGGAGAAGTTCGACGTCGCCGCGGCTGACGCCCAGACGAAGTCGTTGCCGCTGGTGAAGACGAATTACAGTCCTGCCAACAAGAAGAACGGCTCGCCGGATTACCTGAAAGGCGACGAGGCCGTGAAGCCCCTCGCTGTGCCCGCCGGCTACAAGATCGAGCTCTTCGCTTCGGAGGAGAAGTTCCCGGACCTCGCCAAGCCTGTGCGCATCGCTTTCGACAACCGTGGCCGTCTCTGGGTGGCGACCATGCCGAGCTACCCGGCCTGGCGTCCGGGTGACGCGAAGCCCGACGACAAGATTATCATCCTCGAGGACACCGATGGCGACGGGAAGGCCGACAAGCAGACCATCTTCGCCCGCGGCCTGCACCTGCCGCTCTCGTTCGAATTCGCGCCTGAAGGCGTCTACCTCTCCCAGAGCAGCCACCTCGTGCTCCTGCGTGATACCGATGGCGACGGCGTCGCCGATAAGAGCGACGTCATCCTCAGCGGTTTCGACGACCATGACACCCACCACGCGATCCATGCTTTCCAGGCCGATCCTTCCGGTGCGTTCTACATGGGCGAAGGCACCTTCCTGCATAGTCACGTCGAGACCCCTTACGGCGTCGAGCGCAGCACCAACGGCGGCTGGTTCCGCTATGCCCCTCAGCAGCGTCAGCTCGAGCGTACCGCCCGACTGAGCATCCCGAATCCGTGGGGCATGGCCTTTGACGCCTATGGCCAGGACTTCTTCGCCGACACCTCCGATCCGAATGTCCGCTGGCTCTCGCCGGCGACCCTGAAGGTGCCCTTCGGCGAGTTCGCCCCGCTGCCCAAGAACCTCGT
>CAIXQT010000158.1 GCA_903921665.1 uncultured Opitutia bacterium | reverse complement strand
TAAGCCCGCCGGCGACGCCGACCGGCATACCTGGATCCGCCGCGTCAGCCTCGATCTCACCGGCCTCCCGGCCTCCGCCGAAGAAGTCCTCGCATTCGCGAATGATAATTCTGACTCCGCCCACGCCAAGGTCGTCGACCGCCTGCTCGCTTCGCCGGCCTACGGCGAGCGCTGGGCCCGCCACTGGCTCGATCTCACCGGCTATGCTGATATGATCGGCACCTCCAATGAAGTCTTCGCCGAACACGCTTGGCGCTATCGCGACTACCTCATCCAGGCCTTCAATCAGGACAAACCGTTCGACCTGTTCATCAAGGAGCAGCTCGCCGGTGATCTGATGCCTGCCTCCTCTCCGGAGCAACGCGCCTCCCAGCTCGTCGCCACGGGCTTCCTAATGGTCGGCGACCTCGAGATCGTGAATCCCGACAAGGCCAAGATGGAGACCGATCACATCGATACCCAGCTGATCAAGATCGGCGGGGCTTTCCTAGGTATGACGATGGGCTGCGCCCGCTGCCATGACCATAAGTTCGACCCCGTCGGGCTTGAGGACTACTACGGCATGGCCGGCATGCTGCGTAGTTCTCCCTCTTCCGGTAAGATGGTCGGCTTCGGCGTCTGGAGCACCATCCGCAGCGTGCCTCTGCCGGAATCGCCGACCCAGCTCACTGAACGGCAGAAAGCCGAAGCCGATCACGCCGCCAAGCTGGCCGCCATGAAGGCGGACCAGGCTAAGCTGACCGAAGAAAATAAGGCCATCGTCGCTAAACTTGCCGCCCTCGGTAAAGCCACCCAAGCCAAGACCGCCGTTCCAGCCGACAAGGCCACGCCCGTCGCGACCACTCCACCCCCTAAGCCGTCCCCAGAACAGGACGCGCTGACGAAGCGTCGCGATGAAATCGCCGCCCTGCTAAAAACCAAAGGTAGCGAGATTCAACATGCCGAGTTCTTCAAATCAAAGGCGCCCAAGGCCTTCGCCATGCAAGACGACGCTAAGCCGGCAGACATGCCGATCTACGTGCGCGGCAATCCCTACGCCCCCGCTGCCGTCGTACCACGCGGCGCCCTGCGCGTCGCCTCGTGGGACAAGTTCCCCGCCATCCCGGCCGGCCAAAGCGGCCGCCTGCAACTCGCCGAATGGATCGCGGACCGCCGCAACCCGCTGACGGCGCGCGTGACGGTGAATCGTCTCTGGCAGAAGCTCTTCGGTGAAGGCCTGGTTCGCAGCGTCGATTACTTTGGCGAACGCGGCGAACGCCCCTCCCACCCAGAGCTGCTCGACCACCTGGCGACCCGCTTCATGGCTGACGGCTGGTCGCAGAAGCGTTTCCTCCGCGGACTCGTCCTCAGTCACACCTATCGACTCACCAGTGCCAACCACGCCGAAGGCCTCAGCCTCGACCCCGAGAACCGCCTCTTCTGGCGCATGAACCGCCAACGCCTTGAAGCCGAGGCCATCCGAGACTCACTACTCAAAGTCAGCGGCGAACTCGCGACCAAATCGGGCGGCCCTTCCCTGGCCCTCGAGATCATCGAAAATACCGGCGCCCTCGCGGCCGCGGGCATCAATCCGCCGAGTTACCACCATCGCAAATCCCGCCCCTCCCAAGAATTCGAACGTACGGTCTACCTCCCAGTGATGCGGAACGGACCATCTTCCGCGGACAAGATCCGGAGCTTCTTCGACTTCGCCGACCCCGCCGGAATCACCGGTCAGCGCAACCAGACCGTGATGCCCACGCAATCGCTCTTCCTCTTGAACAACGACCTGGTCCGTAAGCGTGCCGGCAGCCTGGCTAAACAACTGATCGACGCGCATGCGAACGAGGACGCACGCCTCGAGTCGCTTTGGCTGCGGGCGTGGAATCGTCCGATTACCGCCGAGGAGCGGACCAACGCCCGTAACTTCCTGCAGGAGATCACGCCTCTGCTCAAGAAGCCGCGCGCGCCCGAAGCCCTCGAAGCCGCCCGCTGGCAGGAGCTCTGCCACAGCCTGCTGGCATCGAACGCCTTCATCTACCGCCTTTAAAGCCCCACGCCCATGCTTCCTCCTATCAGCCGACGTCAGATGCTGCAGCGCACCGCCTGCGGTTTCGGCGCCCTCGCCTTCCACAACCTCCTCCAAGCGGCCGTCACTCCGACTTCTCCCTACGCCAATGGGGTCACCCCCAAGGCTAAGCGGGTGATCTTCCTCTTCATGCAGGGCGGCCCGTCCCAGATCGACCTCTTCGACCCGAAATCCTTCATCAACGAACGCCACGGGAAGAGCATCGACTCCCCTCTGCCGAAGCAAATCACCCAGGTGGGTACGGAAAAATTCCTCGCCCTCGGCACCCAGGCTCCCGTTCGCCCTCGTGGCCAGAGCGGCATGATGATCTCCGACCTGCTGCCCCATCTGGCGACCGTCGCGGACGACATCTGCCTCCTCCGCGGGATGAACGCGGATAATCCCCAGCACGCCGGCGCTACCCAGCAGTTCCACACGGGCACCTTCACCGAAGTCCGCCCTTCGATGGGCTCCTGGATCAGCTACGGTCTTGGCTCGGAAAACCAGAATCTCCCGAG
>CAIXQT010000157.1 GCA_903921665.1 uncultured Opitutia bacterium | reverse complement strand
GTCCGTCCCCCCTCCCCTTCCCCTCGCTCGTTCCGCCCAACCGACGTACATCATCGGCCACAAGAATCCTGATGCCGACGCGATCTGCTCCGCCCTCGCTTACGCTGCCTACAAGGAAGCCTCCGGCCAACCCGGCTTCAAGCCCGCCCGTTGCGGTAATTCCAATGCGCGCATCGACGCGATCCTGAACCGTTTCGGCGCTTCGCTCCCGGAATTCGTGGGCGACGTCATCCCGCGCATCGAGGACATCATGCACCGCGACCCGTTCAAGGTCAGCGTCGACGACACGTGCGCCCGCGCGCTCGAACTGCTCGACCTGCATGACGTACGCGCGCTCCCGGTCGTCGGCCACGACGGGCGCCTGGAAGGCTACGTCTCCATCTTCAGCCTCGGCGACTACTTCATCCCGAAGCCCAAGCGCGCCACGTCGATGCGCAAGGTCACCAGCTCGATCAACGCCATCATCCGTTCGATCGGGGGCACCGAGGTCGTCGCCTACGAACCCGCCATCGTCGACGAGCTCTATGTGCGCGTCGCCGCCATGGAACTCGAATCCTTCGGCAAGTCCGCGACCATCGAAGGTATTCCGAACAACAAGAGCGTCATCGTCGTCGGCGACCGCGCCGACGTGCACCTACGCGCCATCGAGATGGGCGTGCGCATCATCATCGTCACCGGCGGCCATCGCATGAAGCCCGAGGTCCTCGAGCGCGCCAAGGCCGCCAAGGTCTCCGTCGCCTACGCCGACACCGACAGCGCCACGACCGCCTGGGCCGTACGCGCGGCCACGCTCGTGGGCGGCCTCGTCCAACACGACGCCTTCACCTTCAAGCCGCAGGAGAAGCTCTCCGTGGCCCGCCGCCGCATCGTCCAGAATCCGGCCCTGATCTGTAACGTCGTGGACGAGGACGGCCGCCTGCTCGGCGTCTTCACCAAGACCGACATCATCAACCCGCCGCGCGCCAAACTCGTGCTCGTCGACCACAACGAGCTCTCGCAGGCCGTCGACGGCGCCGCCGAAGTCGAGATCGCCGAGGTCGTCGACCACCACCGCCTCGGCAACGCGCCGACGCATCAGCCCATTCTCTTCATTAATCGACCGCTCGGTTCCACCTGCTCGATCGTCGCGGACATGTTCCGCACCGCCGCCCTGAAGCCTTCGCCGCAGGTCGCCGGCCTGATGATGTGCGGGATCATCTCGGACACCCTGCTGCTCCAGAGCCCGACCACCACGCCGCTGGACGCCGACCTGCTCCAGTGGCTCGCCCGCCTCGCCGACGCCGACCCGCGCTCGCTCGCCGACATGATCTTCAACGCCGGCTCGGTGCTCGCCACGCTCAGCCCCGCCGCCGCCGTGCGGGCCGACTGCAAACAGTATAAGGAAGGCGAACGCCGCTTCTCGGTCTCGCAGGTCGAGGAACTGGGCTTCACGAACTTCTGGAAGTGCGAGGACGGGCTCCTCGAAGCGCTGGAGAAATACCGCATGGAAAACGGCCTTAACTTCTCCTGCCTCCTCGTGACCGACATCGACACGCAGAGCTCGCTCTTCCTGATCCGCGGCGACGCCGAGGTCGTGCAGGCCATCACCTACCCGCAGAAGCGTCCGCCGGACATCTTCGACCTCCCGGGCATCGTGAGCCGCAAGAAGCAGCTCATGCCCTACCTGGGCAGCCTCCTCGGCAGCACGAACGAAAGCGCATGAGCGCCGAAGAAGTCCTGCTGAAGTTCCTCGCCCGGCCCGGCTATAAGCCGATGCGCCTCGAAGCCATCGTGCAGGCCCTCGGCGGCGACAAGGAAGACCTCCGTCGCCTGAGCAAGACGATTCCCCGCCTCATCAAGGCCGGCGCGGTGGTGACCGTCAAAGGCCACCTGCTCGCCCTGCCCGCAGCGGGGATGTCCACCGGCGGCGCGCCCGCCCGCAGGCCTTCCGCCGACCTCCTCGAAGGCACGATTCTCTTCCGCCCGAGCGGCTCCGCCCGCGTGGTCTTCGACGCCATCCCGGGCTCGCCCCCGCGCGAACAGCTGCACGTCGACGCCGATGACACGCATGTGGCGCTCCACGGCGACCGCGTGCTGGTGAAGCTCAACGCCAACCGCCGCGACCGCAACGGCGACGACTGGGGCACGGGCACGGTGGTCAGCATCGTCAAGCGGGCGCTCACGCAGCTCACCGGCACGATCGGCAACAACCGCCTGCAGTGGTTCGTCGTCCCCGACGATCCGCGCATCTCGCGCGAGATCATCGTCCGCGATCCCGCCCGCGCCGGCCTGACGCCCGCGCCGAAGCCCGGCGACAAGGTCGTCGTCCGCCTCGACGCCTGGGAACGCCGCAACCTCAACCCGACCGGCACGGTCACCGAAGTCCTCGGCGTCACGCACACGCCGATGGCCGAATACCTCGCCATCCTGCGCCGCTACGGCCTTCGCCCGGAATTCCCGCCCGCCGTCGCCGCCGAGGCCAATTCGTTCGGCAAGACGGTGCAGAAGGCCGATTGCGTCGGCCGCGAAGACTTCCGCCAGATCCCGACGATCACCATCGACCCGGATGACGCCAAGGATTTCGACGACGCCCT
>CAIXQT010000156.1 GCA_903921665.1 uncultured Opitutia bacterium | reverse complement strand
TGGCGCGAGTTCAAGGGAGTCGGTCCTTATACCGCGGCCGCGATCGCAAGCATCGCTTTCGCCGAACCCGTCGCGGTCGTCGATGGCAACGTCGTGCGCGTACTCGCGCGTCTCGACGGCGTCAGGGCCAAATTGCGCGACGCTTCTTCCGCTGCGAAGCTGTTCACCTCGCGAGCCGATGAGCTGGTCGATCCGAAGCAGCCCGGAGATTTCAACCAGGCCATGATGGAGCTCGGGGCCACCGTCTGCCGTAAGGGCGTGCCCGACTGCGCGAAGTGCCCGCTGGCGGAATGGTGCGAAGCCAAGAAAGCCGGCGATGCCCAGGCCTTACCTCGCTTCGTTTCCAAGGAGCGCAAGGAAGCCGTCGTCGAGCGCGCGCTGGTCACCCGCGAAGGGAAGATCCTGCTGCGCCGGAATCCGCACCACGCCAAGCGCCTCGCTGGCATGGCCGAGATCCCCGTGCTGTCGTCGCTCGGCGTCGAAGCCGCCGGCGAGCCCGCGCTCGTGCGTCGTCGCACCATCGGCACCGTCACTTACGAAGAGAAATTGCACGCCCTCGAGCCCAAGGTCGCGGAGCTCCGTCGCTGGACGAAGGACGGCGAGCTCGAATGGGTGGACGCGCAGGCGCTGGACGGGGCCGCGCTGAGCGGACCGCATCGGCGCTGGCTCGGAGAGTGGCTTAGTCGAGACGATCGGCCAGCGCGCGGCAGACGGACTTGAGGGTCGCCACGCGCGCGTAGCGCTTGTCGTCGCCGGACACCACCACCCACGGGGCATGCGGCGTGTCCGTGCGGGCGATCATGTCTTCCGCCGCGCGCAGGTTATCGTCCCACTTCTTCCGGTTGCGGTAGTCTTCCTTCGTCATCTTGTGACGCTTGTGCGGGGAATCCTCGCGGGCCTGGAAGCGTCGCAGCTGTTCTTCCTTCGAGATGTTGATCCAGAGCTTCAGCACGACCATCCCGGCTTCGGCGAGGCGGGCTTCGAAGTCGTTGATCTCCGCGTAGGCGCGGGCCCATTCGGCGTCCTTGGCGAAACCCTCGACGCGTTCGACCATCACGCGACCGAACCACGAGCGGTCGAAGATCGCGAGGTGGCCCGGGGCGGGGACCTTGTTCCAGAAACGCCAGAGGTAGTGACGGGCCTTTTCTTCCGGCGTCGGCGCCGGGGTCGGGTGGACCTGATAATGGGCCGCGTCGAGCAGGCCGCAGAGGCGGCGGATCGCGCCGCCCTTGCCCGCGGCGTCGGGACCTTCGAGCACCACCACCGTCGAGAGGCCCTTCTGAGCGGCGAGGCGCGAGAGGCGGCCCAGGCGGGTCTGGAGCTTCGCCATCTGCTGGCTGTAGCCCTTCTTGTCCAAGGTCGGGTGCGCGGTGGCGCTTTCGAGCAGGCCGCGCGGGCGGCCGCTGGGCTTCTTGGCGGCGACCGCGGGGCGTCGGCGCGAGGCCTGGCCCAGCTGCGCGGCGATGGCCAGGCCCGCCTGCAGGTCGCGTTGCTTCGTCTCGGCGCCGCCCATGACGACTTTCCAGGGCAGGTTCTTCCCGCTGCCCTGGCTGCGGAGGGTGCGGCAAAGCGATAGGTTGGCGTGCTTGCCGAGCAGCAGGTCTTCTTCCGTCACGACCCAGCCTTCGGCGTCGGTGTCTTCCGTCTCGCGCAGGCGCTTGCGCAGCGTCTTCTCCGGCGTCTCCAGCCAGATTTTCACCACCGACGTCCCGTCGGCCGCGAGGAGTTCTTCGAACGTGCGCAGGGATTTCAGGCGGGCGCGCAGGGCGTCGCCGGCGAGTTCGTCATTCGCCGTTTCGACCGCCGTGCGGGTGAGCCAATCGCCGACCACGATCGTCAGGCGGCCTTTGGCCGGCATCTCCTGCCAATAGGGCCAGAGGAACGGGCGGCCATCGATGGTCGCTTCGCTGGGCGCGCAGATCCGGACCGTACGGGAGTCGAACCATTCCGTCAGCTGGTTGGCGAGTTCCGAGGCCGCGAGGCGGTCGTTGCCGCCGAGGACGATCACCGCGCTCTGCTGCTTCGCGACCAGGCGGCGCTGGGCGGCCAGGAGGCGGAGGTGGAGGGCGGAGCGGGCTCGCTCGAGGGCGCTGCGGGTGGGCATCGGGGGCAATATGAGCGACCCCGATGCCGATGGGAAGCGCGATTGAGTGACGGTCCCGTGACGGCTCAGCCCAGCAGGTCGGCGATGTCGGCCACGTAGACCTGACGGCCGCCGGCGTGGGCGGAGTCGAAGCAGAACTGGCGGCCGCTGCGGCTCGCGGAGGGGTGCGTATCGCAGCGCCACTCCTTGCCCACGATGTCGACCGGCGACGGGAAGGCCCCGACCTCGATGCGGCGGTTCGTGGGGATGTGGTAGAGGTAGGGACGCTGCAGCTTCTCCGGACCCTGCGGGTAGGTGTCGTTGAGGACCCACGCATTGTTCGAGTTCGGCAGATAGGTGTTATGCCCGTTGGCCGGCATCGCGTCCTTGCCCACCACCGTGACTTCGTCGCTCAGGTCCTTGAACAGGTAGAAGCGTTCGCCATGCGAGGGGTGCCAGGCCCAGGCGAAGATGTGCTGCGGGTCGCGCCAGACGAAGTGCGAGGTCCCGCCGTTGGGATCCATCACGTGGACTTTGCCGCCGTTGACGTCGATCGTCAGCGCGCGCGTGCGGAAGGCCGCCTTGTCGCCGGGATTGCGCCAGCGATGGAGGAAGAAGAGACGGGTGCCGTCGGTGTTGCAAAGCAGATGGTTGAACCAATGCACGGCGCCCGGCTTGAAGGCCGCGGCGGAGGGGCCGGTGAACGGGAGCTTCGCCGCATCGGCGACCGAGAAGAGCAGGCGTTGCTGGCCCGAGGCGATATCCAGGCGCCAGATGCCCGTGTCGTCGGGCGTCCGTACGAGTTTCCAGATGTCGCGTTCGGCGCCGGTCGCGTAGCCGTACCCCGGGCGGGTGATGTCGAGCCGGCCGAAGTCCGGGGCGAAGGCGGTCTTACCGTCGGGGCTGAAGGTGTAGAACGGATGGGGCAGCGTGCGGCGGCGGCCCGACTTCACGTCGAGGATGCGCGTGACGAACCGCCCGTCCTCGCGATCGTTCCAAGCGACGTCACGGTCCGAGCCTGGGACCCATTGGAGCATGCAGCCTTGCTGCCAGTTCCAGGCGTTGGAGCCACCGAGGTCGATCCAGCGATCGCCGTCCTGCGTGTCGACCATCCCGACGCGGATCGAGTCGGCCTTCGTCGGCGAGCGGCCTTCGAAGCTCGTCTGATTCGCCAGCACGAAGCGGTCGTCGGCGGAGAAGAGGAATTTGTCGTAGTAACCGCGCCAGTGGAATTTCGGGCCGCGGGTGATCGGACGGATGCGGGCCGTGGCGGGCCGGGAGGCACAGCCTGCAAGCGTGCCGAGCGAGGCGAGGGCGGAGAGTTTCAGGAAGTCGCGGCGGTCAAACATAGGAGAGTATGGAGTGTAGAGTATGGAGTATCGGGGTGAGGACCGTTTCAGGTGGCGGGTGGCAGCCCCAAGTGGCGGGTGGCCGGAGTGTTTTTGGGTAGGGCGGTGATTGCTATCGCCGCCGTTTGAAGCCGAAGGATGGGAGTCGCCGGGTCTTAGTTCGGTTCGATGATGATTTAGGTCCGTCCGCGAACGGACGTGATGGTAATCACGTCCCTACCCAGAGGCATGGGATCGATGCAGGTAGACGGTTCCCGGTGCTCAGCGGCCTTCGTCTTCGTCGTCGGCCGGAGGCAGGTCGCCTTTGAGCAGGGCGTCGAGGGTCTTCTGCAGGAGCGCCTTCATCTCCGGGGTCGGGCACTTGTCGACGGCCTTGATCTGCCAGCGGATGGCTTCTTCCTTCTTCCCCTGGAGCCAGCGGAGGCGGGCCAGCGTGTCGAGTTTGTCCGGGTGTTCTTCCTTCGTGAGCTTCACCGCCTGCAGCGCGCACTTCTCCGCGAGCGGGAGGTTCCGCTTACCCTCGAAGGCCTTCATCGTGAGCAGGCGCCAGGCGATCTCGTTCATCGCTTCGGCGTCGTCGAATTCTTCGTCGGAGACGCGCTTCAGCTGGGCGTAAAGTTTCGACGGATCGCCGCGGCCGAGGCCGATCTGCGCCTCGATCGATTCGCGGAGTTCCTTGCCTTCTTGCGGCGGCAGCACGCCGGCGGCCGCGGGCAGGGCTTTCTCGGCGGCGTCCCAGTCGCGGCGGCCCATCGCTTCGGCGAGCGCGTCGAGCTTCGCCTGGGCGGCGACCATCTCCGGGTCGAGGGGTTTGGTGCTGGCGGGCGTGGCTGGCTTGCTCAGTCGGCGCTGCGGGATCTTGTCGGCGACCGGCGCGGCGGCGGCGAGCGGCGTGCCCGTGAGGAGGTCGCCGATGATCTCGGGGGTGAGCTGGATCGGGTGGCCCATCCAGGCGACCTTGCCGTCGGCGACCACGAACGCGTGCGGGATTCCGGTCACGTCGGCCGCTTCGAGCCAGTCCTTGATGAAGCCCTTGCCGCCGATGGCCACGCGGTACGACAGCTTGTCGCCTTGCGCCTTGAGGAAATCTTTCGCGCGCTGGGCCGAGGCCGCGTCGCGTTCGGCTTCCCAGACGTTGACGCCGGTGATGACCACGCCCTTCTTGCCCATCTTCTTGTGCAGGTCGTTGAGGTGCGGGATGGCGGCGACGCACGGGCCGCACCAGCTCGCCCAGCATTCGAAGACGTAGATCTCACCCTTCTTGAAATCCTTCACCGCTTCGCCTTGGAGCATCGACTCCGGGCGCCTGGCCGGAGCGGGGTCGCCGACTTTCAGGCCGGCGGCGGAAAGGGTGGCTGTGAGCAACAGCAGGAGCAGGGCGCGCATGGGGGGTAGGGCAGGGGGGTTATTTCTTCTGATTAGGAGGGGTGGGCAGAATCGTGAAGCTGAGCAGGTTGATCTCGGACACCAGTTCGGCTTCGGTCTCGCAATTGAGGAGCGTCAGCTTGCTGCGGATCCGGCCTTCGGTCTTGGACTCGCCGAGGATGTCGGCGGTCCGGTCCTCCATGTTGAGCAACGCATTCCAGCCGATGGGCAAGACCAGCTCCTTGGAGCCGTCTCCTGGCGGCGCA
>CAIXQT010000155.1 GCA_903921665.1 uncultured Opitutia bacterium | reverse complement strand
GGCCATCGCCTCGACCCGCAACCTCCTGGAAGTCGCCGGCCTCCTCGGCCGCGTCTCCCTCCACCTGCGGAGCCACGCCGAACTCACCGACGTCCTTACGCCCACGCAGCGCGGCAAGCTCGGCGTCGCGATCTTCAACCTGGGCTACCTGCCTGGCGGCGACGCCTCGATCATCACGCAGCCTGCTTCGACCAATCGCGCGCTACGCGCCGCCTTTGATAACCTGCGTCCGGGAGGACGTCTCATCTGCGTGGCCTACACCGGGCATCCGGGGGGGGCCGAAGAATCCGACATCGTGCTCAAGTTCGCCGAGGAACAGTCGGCCGCCGGTCTCCACGTCGAGAAGGTCGGCTATTACCCGACCCCAGGTAAGCCTTGGATCCTGGTCGTAAACAAGCCTACGGCTTGAAGTCGGAGTCATTCCCTTCAACCTGCTCAGGATGACCGTGCGTCGCCGCATCATTCTGACCGGAGCCACGGGTCTCATCGGGCCAGCCCTGTCCAAGCGGCTCAATGAGCTGGATTACGAGGTCATCCCGTTTCGTTCACGTCACGATGGGCGCCAGGGGTTCAACCACCTGACAGGCCAGATCGACCATGAAGCGCTCGAGGGCGCCCACGCCGTCATCCATCTCGCCGGCGAGTCGATCGCGCAACGCTGGACCGAGGCCGCCAAGGAGCGCATCCTCACCAGCCGTCGCGACGGGACCCTCTTGCTTGCGCGCACCTTGGCGGGTCTGACGCACAAGCCCGCCGTCTTCATCTCGATGTCCGGCATCAACCGCTACGGATTACATCGTAAGGAAACACTGGACGAGACCTCGCCGGTCTCCGCCGACGGATTCCTGCCTGCGGTGACCGAAGCGTGGGAGAATGCGACCCTGCCGGCCTCCGGGGGAGGGATTCGCACCGTCTTGCTGCGTACTCCGCTCGTCCTCGCCGCCACCGGGGGCGGTCTTAAGCAAATGCTCCCGGCCTTCCGCCTCGGCCTGGGCGGACCAATCGGCGGAGGCCATCAGCGGATGAGTTGGATCGCCCTCCCTGACCTCGTCGAACTCATCGTCTGGGCCCTTGAAAACCCGTCGGTCCATGGACCGCTCAACGCCGTCGCGCCCTCCCCGGTGACCCAGGCTGAATTCGCCCGTACGCTCGGCGCCGCCCTAGGCCGCCCGAGTTTCTTGCCGATGCCTGCCTGGGCCTTGTCCCTCCTGTTCGGCCAGATGGGCCGTGAGACGATCCTCAGCGACCTGTCCGCCCGCCCTCGCGCGGCGCTCGACGGCGGCTTCCGCTTCGGCACGCCTGACCTCGCCTCGGCTCTCAAGCAGGCGCTCGGACCTTGATTTTGGGTTGAAGGAACGAAGGCGGACAGAGATTGTCCGGCCATGGTTCGAGCTGTCTTCGTCTTCACGGTCCTCCTGCTCGTCGGTTGCGACGACGGTTCGCGCGCCGACTCCCGCACCCTCGACGTCGATGATCCGGAATTCCGCGCCGGGCAGACGTTCCACAAGCAGGGCGAGACCCGTAAGGCCCTCGAATGCTACCTCAAGGTGATCGACAACCGGAAAGGCGCCGCCGAATCCCATCTCGAAGCGGGCCGCATGTACCTCGAACTGCAGGACCCCCTCCCCGCCATCTATCACTTCAACCAGTACATCCGGATGAAGCCGACCTCAGAGCAGTCGAACATCGTCCGCCAGATGATCAAGACCGCGGAGAAGCAGTTCATGCAGCAGCTGCCTGGCCGACCGATGGAACCCGACGCCCCGGGCGGCACCGACCTCAACGCCCGCCTTCGCAGCCTCCAGCTCGAGAATGAAAAGCTGAAACGCGAACTCGCCGATTACAATCGGAGCCAGAAAGGCCTGACCCTGCCGCCCAAGACCACGAGCGAGAAGCCCTCCGCGGACAAGCCGGCAAGCGTCGAAGACGGCAAACCTCAGCGCGTCCGCCAGTACACGATCGTGAAAGGCGACACTCTCTCGAGCATCGCCCGCAAGACCTACGGCGAAACCAACCCGGCCCGCGTCAGCGCCATCTTCAACGCTAATCGCGACAAGATGACGTCGATCAACAGCCTGCCGAAGATCGGCACGGTGATCCTTCTCCCGGAATAAGCCATGCGCCTGACGCGCATCCGGGCCGCCGACTTCCGCAACCTGCCTTTCGCGGACGTCTCGACGGACGCGCCTCGCGTGTTCCTGCTCGGCGACAACGGCCAAGGTAAGACCAATCTGCTTGAGGCGGCGGCGCTGGTCTCCTCGTTTCGTTCCTTCCGCACGACGGACATCTCGCCGCTCATCCGTTCAGGCTGCGCCGAAGCCCGCCTGCGCCTCGACGTGAGACTCTCGCCGGAAGAGAACGCCGAGATCGAGATCCGGCTGGCGAAGGGTTCACGCAAGGCCCTGCTCAACGGCAATCCGGTGGCCTCGGTAGCCCAGCACCTCGGCCAGTTCCCGACCATCGTCTTCTGCTCCGACGACCTTCGCCTCGTCCGCGGCTCACCCTCGAACCGACGGCGCTGGCTTGATGCCGCCATCGGCGGTACCGACGCCGCCTACCTCACCGCGGTACGCGACTACGGCCGGGCGCTCGATGGACGCAACGCGCTGCTGAAATCCGACGCACGATCGGAGGAAGAACTACGCGCCTTCGAGAAAGCGATGCTAGCTCCCGCCCAGTTCATCGCCGCGACCCGCGCCCGCATCCTCCCCGAACTCGCCGCGACCTTGCGCGACGCGTGCGCCCGCGCGGGCTTTCCCGGACAAGGCGCCGACCTGACCTACCAAGCCGACGTCGCCGCGGAACAGCTCAACGATATCTGGGCAAAGACGCGCGCCGCCGACCTCGCGACGGGCACGACCCTGCGCGGACCGCAGCGTGATGACTTCGGCATGCTCTTCGCCGGCAAGGACGCCGCCGACTACGCTTCGGAAGGTCAGCAACGCCTCCTCGTCCTGGCCCTGTGCCTTGCCCGACTTCAGCGCGACACCCTGCTCGCCCCCACCCCGCCCATCATCCTGGCCGACGACGTCCTCGGCGAACTGGACGATACCCGCCGCCGGGCCTTCTGGAACGAAGTCGGGGAAAAGCATCAGGTTATCGCGACTGGCACCGTCCCCCCGCCTTCGGGCGAGTGGCTAACCTACCGGGTGGCCGGGGGCAGCTACGTTCAGGCCTGATTTTGGCGTTGTTTTATGGGAAACTGACCCCTTGGATGGGGGCATGTCGGACTTCCTTCTCTACGCCTCCGTGGTGGCCCTCTTCCTCGTCTGCATCCTCGTGGTCCTCGTGATCCTGATGCAGCGCCCCAGCGCCAACGCCGGCATGGGCTCGGCCCTCGGCGGCGGCGCCGCTGAGACCGTCTTCGGCGGCGAATCCGCGAACGTCCTTTCGAAGATGACGACGACCCTTACGGTCATCCTCTTCATCCTGAGCTTCGGCCTCTACCTCGGCTTCGTCGCCCGCGAAAAAACCGGCACCAAGGCCCTCGACCCTAAGGCCACCGCGCCCGCCACCGCTCCGGTTGCTCCTGCTGCCGCCGCTCCTTCCGTCCCTGCCCCTGCCGCCGCCAAGCCCCAGTCCACTCCGGTTCCGGCCGCGACGACTCCGGCTAAGCCCGCTGCTCCGGCTCCGGCCAAGTAAGCCTGAGTGAAGACCCGACTGCTCAGCTTGTCCGTCCGCTGGGTAGCGTGTCTCGTCGCACTCGGTTGCCTCGGGCAATCGCGAATCCCTTCCGCCCCCGGACTGGAACAGCTGACACCCGAACAAGGCCAGGCCTTCCTCGCCGGCTTCCGCACCGCACGCCTGAACAGCGCGATGTGCCTACGCTTCGAGATCGTCCACAAGCCGCGCCAAGGCGAATCCCTCGCCCCGATCCGAGGCACGCTCTGGGCCGCGTCGCACGGCGACGCCCAACTTCTCCGCGGCGAGGTCGACGATACCCAAGGCAAACCCGCTTTCGCCTTCATCACGATGAAGTCGGGCAAAGATGCCCGCGTCTGGATTTCCCGAAACGGCGCCCCCGCCCAAGAACTCGACGCCAAGGCCCCGCTGATCCCGCTGGCCGAAGGCCTGCTGCTCACCCCGTTCGACCTCCAACTGCCCTTCACCCATTGGCCTGCCACCGCCTACCTGAACACGGAGAAGCGGCGCCGACCCGTCCACGTTTTCGATGCCCTTAACCAAATCGGCCACGAACCCTCCAAGGTAAATTACGCCATCGACCACGCCTATGGCGTGCTCATCCAGGCGACCTGCTTCGATGCGAACGGCCGGAAGACCCGCACGATGCAAGTCGAGGAATTCTCCAAGGTCGACGAGCAGTGGATGCTGGCCGCATGCAGCGTGCGCGACGAGGTCACGCGTGATGCCGACCTGCTCCGTATCACCGAAGCCGCGCTCGGCGACCTCCGAGGCTCCTCGGTCTTCGAGCCGGCCACGCTCGCCCAACCCGCGCCCCGACCGGCCACCTTCAAGAAACTATGAAGCCGTCCGTCACCGCCTCCCAGGTTGCCCGCTTCTGCGACCTGATCACCAACCGTAAGGCCATCGCCGACTTCGAAGGCTCCCGCAACGGCCTGCAACATAAAGGCACGCGGCCGGTGCGCAAAGTCGGCGCCGCCGTCGACGCCGGCGCCAAGGTCTTCGCCGAAGCCGCACGCCGCGGGGTCGATTTCCTGATCGTCCACCACGGGATGTATTGGCGCGCCGTCTCGCCGGAACGCGAAGTCCAGAAGCTCCGCAAAGCCGCGCTGAAGAAGACCGGTCTCTCCCTCTATTCCAGCCACCTGCCGCTCGACGCGCATCCGGCCATCGGCAATAACGCGCTCATCGCCCAAGACCTCGGCCTCAAGGTGGTGGATTGGTTCGTGGATTACGAAGGCCAGCCGATCGCCTGTATCTGCCAGGGCGTCGCCCGCGCCACCTTGCGCCAACGACTTAAAGCCTCTTACCCGCAGACCTACAAAGGCATCGAGTTCGGCGCAGCCAAGCCGAAGAAGATCGCGATCCTCAGCGGCAGCGGACGCAGCGCGCTGAATCATCTCAAGTCCGAAGGCTGCGACACGCTCATCACCGGCGAACTCCGCGAAGAACATTTCAACGAAGCGCAGGAGCAGGGCTGGAATCTCTACCCCTGCGGGCATTACGCCACCGAGACCTGGGGCGTGAAGGCGTTGGCCGCCGCGGTGGCCGCGGAGTTCGGCGTGAAGTGGGAATTCATCCCCACCGGCAACCCGCTCTGATGACCCGCGGACGGCTAGCCCCGACACCTACCGGCTATCTGCATGTCGGCCACGCCCGCACGTTCGCCCTCGCCGCCGCCCGCGCCGTCGAAGGAACGCTGGTCTATCGCACCGAAGACCTCGACGCCGGTCGCTGTCGCCCGGAATTCGCCGAAGCCGCCATCGCAGACCTTCGCTGGCTCGGATTGAAGTGGACGGAAGGACCCGACCTCGGCGGCCCGCTCGCCCCGTATGTCCAATCTCAGCGGCTGCCTTGGTTCCGTGACGTCTGGCAGCAGCTGCAAGCCGCCGGCGTCCTCTACCCGTGCGACAAATCCCGTAAGGACGTCGAACGAAGCCTGACCGCTCCGCATGCCGAGGACGACGCTGAGCCGATCTTCCCGCCCGCCCTCCGACCTCTGCTCGGCGCCGGCCGCGAAGCACGCGAGCCTGGTCCGACCAACTGGCGCTTCCGCGTCCCGGACGGCGAAGCGGTCACGTTCAATGACGCCCTGCAAGGCCCGCAGACGTTCGTCGCCGGGCGCGACTTCGGCGACTTCCTCGTCTGGCGTAAGGACGGCTTCCCCGCCTACGAACTGGCGGTCGTCGCCGATGACCATGCCATGGGCATCACCGAAGTCGTCCGCGGTGCGGACCTCCTGCTATCGACCGCCCGCCAACTGCTGCTTTATCGCGCCCTCGGATGGACCGCCCCCGCTTGGGCGCACGCGCCTCTGATCGTCGATGCCGACGGCAAGCGGCTCGCCAAGCGCACGGCTGGGCTTTCGATCCGTGATCTCCGCCAAAAAGGAAAGACGCCAGAGGAAGTCCTCACGGCGCCGTTGGCCCGATTGCTCAGCTAAAAGTTAAGCGCCCTTCTTAGGGTCGCCGGCAGCCTTAGGCGCGGAGACTCCCCCGGAGACCTTCGCACGAAAGGACTGGAACACGTTGGTCAACGCGGCATCGCCGGCCGAAACCTTCAGGGCTTCGTCGAGATACTTGAGCGCCTCCGTCTTCGCGGACGGATCGATCTGCAGGAGAATCCGCGCCTTGTTGTAATGGAAGATACCCTTCCGCGGCCCGGTGACATCGGCGTACATCTCGCCCAAGGTCGCTTCCGCAGACTTGAAATCCTTGGCGGCGATCGCGTCGTCGATCCTCTTGCCCAACTCCCGGCTCTTGGCCGAACGAGCTGACTTCTCCTTGCCTTCCTTCTCCAAGGAGGCCCTGCCCTCCGGAGTGTTCTTGAACGATGCGAGCTTCTGGAGGTACTCCTTGGCGGTCTGGCCGCCGAAACCGACGGTCTTGCCGAAGACGTCGCCGGTCTTGGCGTCGATCAGCAGTACGGTCGGAAAACCGGAGATGCCGAACTTCTGCTGCCATTCGCGGTTCTTGGCCTTCAGTTCCTCGGTCTGCGGCTTGGCTTTCGGGTAATCGAGTTCCACGAGCACATACTTTGAGGCGACGGCGGCGAACTCGGCCGACTCGAACACCACCTTATGAAGCTGCTTACAGGGCGGACACCAGTCGCTACCGGTGAAGTCGACGAGGACGGGCTTGTTTTCCTTGATGCCCTTCGCCTTGGCGGCGTCGAGGTCGGTAAGCCAAGTCAGTTCGGCCTGCGCCGAGACGGACGCGAGCAGCAAGAGGGCGAGAAATAGTTTCTTCATGATAAGTTCACTTCTTGGCCTTGGCGGCCTGCGCAGCGGCGACCTGAGCGCGGAACTGCTTGATGTCGGCGAGTTCCTTTACGGATTCCGGGGTATCGGCGATGACCTCATCGAGCACCTTGAGCAAGGCGGCAGGGTCGCCGGGCTTGCAGGCCTGGATGATGCCGATGCGGGCGTTGACGGTGAGGTTAAGTTTGGCGGCACCTTTCACGCCCTTGGCTTGGATGAACTTGGTGACCGCGGCCTCGGCGCCGGCCAAATCCTTCTTCTCCATCAAAGGGCCAACAATACCGCTTAGTTCCTCGCCGTATGCAGCGACCGCGGCTTCGTCTTTCTTCGTCTGAGCGAAGGCCTGACGGCCTTCCGGCGTATTGTCTTTCCGAAGGTCGGCGAGATGGGCGAGGTACTTGACGGGACCGCCCGCCTGGTAGCCGGTCTGCGCGAACGGTTCACCGTTGGAGTCCAGCAGCATGATCGTCGGAAAGCCTTCGATGGAGAACTTCTTCGCGAGGGCCTGGTTCTTCGCCTTCTCCTCGGGGCTCTGCTTCTTCTTCTGAGGGTAGTCGAGTTCGACGAGGACGAAATCCTTGGTGACCGCGGCGAACTCCTTCTGGTCGAAGACTTCCTTCTTCAGTCGGATGCACCAGCCGCACCAGTCGCTGCCGGTGAAGTCGACCAAGATGGCCTTCTTCTCGGCCTTGGCGACCTTGATGCCCTCATCGAGGTCGGTCAGCCAACCATCGGCGGCGGAAAGGGAGACGGCGCTCAGGCAAAGCGCGACGAGGGCGAGGAGACGGCGGGGCATGTTCCAAGGAAACTCCGCTCCCGAAACGAAGCAACCCTGCGTTGCAAATACGGAGGTTATCCCTACTTAACCCCAATGGCCGGCACCCGCATCCTTCTCGTCGATAATGGTTCTTATGAACCTGCTGCGACCTTAGCCCTGCGGGGACTGGCCATGGAAGTCAGCAAGCTAATCGGACAGGAAGTCCGCCCGGTCTCGACGATGCACTCGACGAAGATCGACCCTGCCTTGCTCGGTGGTCAGCCGGCGGTCATTTTCGAAGGCACCGTCCAGCAGGCGAAGGCTGACGGCATCGACGAACTCGTCGTCCTCCCGCTCTTCATCGGGCCGAGCCGCGCGATCACGGAATACCTGCCCAAAGTCTTCGCCGACGCCCAACCGGGCGCGATGAAGCTCTGCATCCGCGAACCGCTCTTCGGACCGGAACTGCAAAGCATGCTCGTCGACAACCTCAAGTCGACCGGCTGGATCAAGGGCAGCGGAACCGTGCTGCTCTGCGACCATGGCTCACCCATCCAAGAAGTGACGCATTGCCGCAATCTCTTCGCCAGCGCGATCCGCACCCAACTTGGATTGAAGGAAGATGAACTGATCGCCTGCTCGATGGAACGTCGCGAGGGTGCGGAATATGACTTCAACGAGCCCCTGCTCGAAGACGCCCTGCAACAGGCCAAGGGAGAAGCGGTCATCCTGATGCTCTTCCTCCTGCCTGGCCGTCATGCCGGCGGCGACGGGGACGTCGCGACCATCGCCAACGAGCATGCGCCGGATGGCCTGCGTTGGAAACTCAGCCCGCTGCTCGGCACGCACCCCGCCCTGCCCGCGCTGCTCTTCCGCCGGCACCTCTACTCTCGCGGCTTCAAGACCACCAAGATCGCCGCCATCACCACGGTGCTCTCCGTCGGATTATTGCCCGTCCTGATCAGCGTCCTTGCTCCGAAAAGCCTAGGCATGATCGAGCGTCTCATGACCTGGTTCGGCGGAGTCGCCGTGATCTTCGCCGCCTTGTTCTTCTTCTTGAAGGCGAAAGTCTGGAAGCAGTCCTGAACTCAGGCGAACGCCGCGATGCGGCCCATCAGGCCGGCATGACGAGGCGGGGCGACGACCGCGCCGACGACCGCGATGAGCGGCGTGGGCAGCACGGAGACGTCGACCTTGCCTGAAGCGAGGTCCGTCAGCGTGGTGAGCACGTCCGACGCGCCATCCTGCGAGACTTTGGAAAGC
>CAIXQT010000154.1 GCA_903921665.1 uncultured Opitutia bacterium | reverse complement strand
GGCTTGGAGTACGACATGGTGTACATGCCCTGCCTGAACAACTCGCGGCAGCCCATCGCCCACCTGCGGACCGGCGAACTGCTGTCCATGCCGACGTCGGGTCAGGATTTCCGCCCCAAGTGGCTGCTGGCGAGCGTCGGCACGAACGTCGCCCACCTCGACCCCGTCCTGAGCGCGGCCGTCTCCCGGGCGAAATCCGAGAGCGCCTATGGTAATCTCTGCCGACTATACGTCGGCATGACCCGCGCAAAGCATCGCCTCATGCTCGTGACCACGGCCCTGAGCGAGGACAAGCTCACCGATTTGGAGGAAGGATCCGGTAAGGCTGATTTCGCTGGGCTGATTGAGATGACGCTGGGGAAGTCGGGGAAGCCTACGGATGTATCGCTGGGCGGCATCGAAGCCGCGATGGCCTGGCAGGCTGCCGGCGAAGGCGCCGCGTGGATCGAAACCCGGACTAAGGAGGAAGAAGCCAAGGCCCGACGTCAGGCCGGCGGCCGGGCTTCGATCGTGGCTAAGCGCTACACCCCGGCCCAGGTGCTCGAGAAACTAAGGCCCTCGAAGCCGGCGGATGGAAAGATTTACGGATGGAAGCCGTCGAGTGATGAACCCGGTGGCCGTGAGCTCGGCAATCTCGTGCACGGGCTCATGCAGAGCCTCGGCTGGGATATCGAAGGATTCCTGGGCGGACTCGAGAATGCGAACGTCGCGCCTGAATCCGTCGCCCTCAAAGCGCCGGCGATCGAACTCGTACGGAAGTGCCTCGCGTCGGCTGAGGTAAGGAAGCTTCTGGGAGAAGCCCCCCAGGGAGCCACCCTATGGCTGGAGAGGAAAGCTGCCCTGGTGCATGAAGGGAAACTCCTCAGCGCTGTCTTCGACCGCGTGCATGTCATCCCCGGCCAGTCCGCCACCGTCATCGACTACAAGACCAACGACTGCTCGGTGGAACACCTCAGGGAAATGTATCAGGGCCAGATGGATCTGTATAGGATCGCGGTCGCGAAGCTGTGTGAGTTGGACGTGGGCAAAGTACGCTGCGTACTTATCCATGTCCGCAAGGGTGAGTTGGTGGAGTGCTGACGCGGCGGAGCCGCGAGGGGACACGTGGACACGGTGACATGTGGACAAGGGGAGAGACAGCACTCAAGGGGAGACCGGAAACCGGATAGTTGACTGGGGTGCATCAAAGGTAGGGGTGCGCGGCCCGCGCGCCCACGGATGACCGGGTCGGTCATCCCTACCATGACCGCAGCATTAATCCCGGTTTCCGGTTTCCCTTTGAGAGGGTGAGTCTAGGCAACTAGGGCAGCACGCGGTGATGCCCCTACCTCGAGGCCAGGAAATGCCCGAACTGAGTGAGGCCGGAGCGGCGGAGGGCTTTGAGGTGATCGGCTTTGCTGAGCGGCGGGCGGGCAAGCCGGAGGCGGCAACGCTCAGCGAGTTCGCTCATACCCTCAGGGTCGGCCTTGGCTTTCGCGAGCAACCACTGGTCGGGGGTCATGGCCTTCAACCCTATTGGACTAAGACGGCGGCGGGGAAAATGCCGGAGATTGAAGGTGATGATGACATCTGCCCGGGCTGTATACGCTCCTTGGATCACATGGCCGTCCGCCGGATCGATCAGTGGCAGCGATCTGAGCGACACTTCTGGCCGAAGCCGGGTCAGCGCCTCGGGACAAGCCAGCGCAAGAAGCTGGAATAATCGGTCCAACTGCGGCGGCCGAAGGTCCGGACGTTTTCGATGCAACGCGATCCTGACCTCGGAGAGGACTTGGTCTGACCATCGACAATGGCAGAGACCGCCCAAGGAG
>CAIXQT010000153.1 GCA_903921665.1 uncultured Opitutia bacterium | reverse complement strand
TGATTCACCAAGGTATGTGAGGACTGGGATTTCTCGGTCGGAAAGGCGGCCGACGTTTAGACGTCACCGCCTTTTTTGTTTTCAATCCAGCCCACCAGATGATGGCGCACGACATCGAATGCCGGATTGGCTGCCGAGGGCTTGATGATATGCCGGGCGGTCGGATAGGCGCAAAGATCGGCGACCTGTAATCCGGCGACATTGTCGCGCTTGGCGCGTATCACCCAGCGGATTGGAATATCGCTATCGGCGGACTCATGGGCGGCGAGCCAGGCGACTAGTTCGCTATCTTCACGCTTGCCCCGTGCCTCGGCGATGAGGGTGACCGAAATTTTTTCCAGTAGCTTGGCGCGCTTAAATATTAGGCGGAGGCCGTGCTGGAGCGCTTCATGATAAGGCAGGTGAGTTGAATCGGGTTCAGCCGAGTTTTTGTGGAAACATGATATGATTAACTCAAAGGGAGCGACGTGGATGAGCTCGGTGATGGCTTGCATCAGCCGGAGACGATCCGGGGCGTGATGGAATTGGCTGAAGTCGCCCAGCTGCTTGCGGATGTTCCGGCTATGGAGATTTACGCCTTCATGCGGCCAGAAATCCAGTTTCAGGCGGCCGACAGCGGGAATGACCTCAGCCGCATAGCGCTTCCTCTCCACCAGGACAAAAGCCAAAAGCAGGAGCGGAAAATCAGGGTCAGCTTTCCCGGCGGAGTGGTCGCCGCATTCATCCATGAACACGAGGAGCGTATCTTCGTCGCCAGTTAATTCCATCCCCCACCTATCAGCCGCACCCCTCGCCCCCTCAACCCCGGGAATTACCCAGGGCAGGGATGCGATGACATCGCCTCCGCTATCTCTCTGCCGTTCCCAACCGCCAGCCGCTGTCCGCCACCACCTCGCGACACCGTCGCGCTAGGTAGGGTCGGGACCGCGTCACGACATAGCCTGCCTCTAAGGTAGGGACAGCACCACGTGCTGTCCTAGCTGTCTTGGGTAGGGACGGCTCTCCGAGCCGTCCGTTCGCGGACAGACGCACGTATCACGATCGCCCCAACGGCGGGCTCGGAGAGCCACGCCCTACCCAGGGCTCCCAGCCAACTATCCGGTCTCCCGTTTCCCGTTTCCTCATGCATCTCCCCAACCGCTAACCGCTACCATCTGATATGGGTAGGGTCGGGACCGCGTCACGACCTAGCTGTCTCTGCCTCTCTGCCGCTCCCAACCGCTAACCGCCAACCGCCCTACCTTCTGTATCTGCTTCGCAGCATGCCAGCCTGCCAGCCTGCCAGCATGTCCCCTCGCGGTTCCGCCGCGCTTGCTTCGCAGCAGTTCACCATGCCCGCAGTTCCCCCATGCGGCTCCACCGCGCCTACAAAAAAGCCCCGAGGCGCTTGCGCGCCCCGGGGCTGTACCGTCGTCTCCAGTCAGTTCCTTCTCAGAGCTTGAACTCGCACCCGAACATCAGGCTCATCAACTCCTGTACCCGTGCGACGCTTTGGGCGTCGATGATGCTCTTGATTTCCCAGGAGATCGGCTCGTTAGCCTCATAGCGGAGGAGCGGGAACCCTTGGCCAAGGCACAGGTTCATCTCGCCCGGCTTCGTCATCGACTGCGTCCAGCCCAGCTTCTCTTGGGGCGTATCGATGTTCAGCTCGACCGAGTGCATCAGCTCCAGGTAGTCTTGGAGGCGTTCGGCGCTCGGCTCACTGTTCGCATCGAGAAGCATCGTGCAGTTGGCCTTGAACAGGCCGGTCCGGGCGTAGGCCAGCTGCACGGTGTCCGTCCCATAGCCCATGGGCATCGTTGCGGTCACCCGGCTTCCGTTGAGCGGAATCATGGATCGAAGCTCGACGGCCGCCTGTTGGATCAGCCGGCGCGCTTCATGATTCCCGAGCAACATCACGACGTTCATGGCCGAGGCCCTTCGCGGGGCCAAGACCGAGCCGAAGCTGACCAGCAATTGGGCTTCGTCGATGGTCCAGTGGATCAGCTTAGGGCTGATCAGGCTTTCGCCGTAGACCGCGCAACGATGCCCCGTCGCCATGCGCAGCACAGGCTCCATGTCGACCAAGGCCGGACGGGGAATCCACTCCTTGGTCTTCGTGTTCGGGTGCGTGATCATGTCCAGGTCGGTGGGCGTGAGCTCTTCGACCGGCAGCTGGCGAGCCAGGACCATCCCGCGGACGGGGTGGAACCCTTCGAGGGTCTTTTCGGTGAGGAAGGAACTGACGGTGGAGGTGATTTCGAGGTTAGTCATGGTAACTATAGGGCTCCCCTGCGGGCCTAACCGGGGCAGGGCGCCTTGCGCCGCCCCCAAAACAAAAAAGGGCTGGAGCCGACTGCTTACGCAGAAGACTCCAGCCCTTGATCTAAGGCCGACTGACCTCGTGAACACCAAACCGTCTTCAACTGTCAAAAAGCGGGAGAGGGGTTGTGCCCCTCGCGGACGTTCTAACAACCCAAACCACGCAAAGTTGCATCTACCCTAACTATAAAATCCGAACGGATTTATAAACTCCTCGCTGCTGTTACCATAGTTGTCGGGCATGGGTGTTGGGCCTTTCTATTCTTTGGGTTGGGAAGTGTCAGTGGGAACGATCCGTGATGGGCAGGTGGGCGCCGATCTGGCCCACGATGACGGGGTCACCCGGCTTGCGGGGCTGGACGATATAGATGCGTAGGCACTCGTCGGCCGAACCGTTGCCCTGACGGATGTGAGCTCCGATGCACCGGTCTTCGCCTTGGTAGCGGATGTGGTACTCCTTGGGGTAGCGCTTGATGGTATCAGGGGAGGAGTTGGGCACGAAGTCGTGCGAGCCGCGCTCGCCGAGGAATGCCGCCCAGGACATCCTGAGTCCTTGATGGTCGCTGTTGTGCCGCGCGGCGTGGGCGAGGTCGACGAGGGCCTGATAGACGTAATCGGGGTCGACGTAGTTCGACTCTTCGGCGGTCTTCTTCGCCCGGTCCGTCAGCACCAGCCAGGAACCGGTCGCTTCCTCCGCCGCGAGGGCGGCCTCCAGCACGGAAGCGAAGCGGGCCGGCGGCCGGTCGGCTACGGCTTCGTCCCGGCGGTCGCGACGCTTGGCCTTGGCATCCTCCGAGACGGGGCGCCCCATCTCATGGGCGTGCCGGATGTTCTTTCGGTGGAATAGCACGACTTCCTCCGTCGGTCGGCCAGGCCCGATTAGCTTGGCCTTCCGTAGGAATTCGGCGACGCCGTCTTCGATCTGCGCGCAGGTTTGGGCGCAGGCGATGATAAGGGAGTTATCTCGGATACTTAGCGTGCAGCCGGCCAGGTTGTCCGCATCGAGCAAAGGAGGCTGAGATGCAGGGATTAGCCGGACTTCGCTGCTCGAGCGGTATTCGGCAAGGATGCCCAGGCGATTACGATGGAGCCGAGCCCAGTATTGGACTTTCTGCAGCAGCTTCTCCGAGGATTTGAGGAGGGGGTATATCATGGGTATGTTAAGAGAAGGGTCTCTATATATAGGGGTGGTAGATGGGTGGGTTTGGGTGAGGGCGCCTGTCGCACGAACACGCCCGATGTCGGGTAAGTGCTTGGAACACAGGGCAGATGGCCGGCCCTTGCGGGCCGGCTGATCCGCCGGTCAGGACTAGTCCTTGCCGCCGGAGCAGGCGTGCCAGCAGCGGCTTTCGCAGTCGTG
>CAIXQT010000152.1 GCA_903921665.1 uncultured Opitutia bacterium | reverse complement strand
CGAAGCCAAGCTGGAGTCCGCCCACGCGGAACTCCCTCCGCTCTCCGTGATCGGGGCCTCGTCCGAACCCGCCGCCAAGCCCGGCACCATCACGACGCCGAAGCAGTTCGGTCGCCGTGGTACGCCCCGTGGCGCCGCTCCCTCGGCCGCCAACGGTCAGGCCGCCCGCCCGTCCATCGGCGTCGTCGAAGATCCGTCCCAGCTGACCGAGAACCTCTCGGGCGACCGTGCCCAGTCGGCTGCTCCGGCCCAGCGCGAACCGCGTGAACGCCGTGAACCGCGCGCCGAAGGCGAACGTGGTCCTCGTCGCGAACCGCGCACTCCGCGTCCCGAAGGCTTCGTCGCCGAAGAAGGCCGCCAGCCCGGCATCCCGCAGGGCGACCGTCCTCGCCGTGAACCGCGCGCCGAAGGCGAACGTGGTCCCCGTCGCGAACCGCGCGCCGAAGGCGACCGCGGCCCCCGCCCCGAAGGCGACCGTGGTCCTCGTCGCGAAGACCGCCCGCGTCGCGAAGAGCGCCCCCGCATCCAGATCGAGCCCGTCGTCATCCCGGTCCAGGCCCCCATCGGCTTCTGGGCCTCGCTGAAGCGCAAGTTCGCCACGCTCTTCGGTATTCCCACCAAGGCCGTCTTCGTTCCTTCCGCCCGTGCCCACCAGCCCCGCGGCGAACATCGCGGCGAACGCTCCGACCGCGGTCAGCGCGGCGGTCGTGGTCGCGGCGAGTTCCGCGGCGGTTCCCGTGGCGGCCGTGACGGCTCCCGTGGAGGTCGCGGAGAATTCCGCGGCGACCGCGGTCCTCGCAACGGTCCTCGCGAAGGCTGAACATAACGGGGGCGCCGATCGGCGCCCCCGCTTCTTTTACCCGACATGCTCCAGGTCGCGCGCATCCGCGGTGGTCACGTGCTGAAAGGCTCGGTCCGTGCCGCCGGTTCGAAGAACGCTTCGCTGCCCTTGCTCGCCGCCTCGCTCCTCACGGGCGAGACGGTGACGCTGCGCAACGTGCCCGACCTGAGCGATGTCCGCTACATGGCCGAGATCCTCGGCCACCAAGGCGCCATCGTCGCCAACCCCGAGCCCGGCGTCTGGACCATCCGCGCCGAACAGGTCTCGCACCGCACGCCCTACGACCTCGTCCGCAAGATGCGCGCGTCGGTCTGCCTGCTCGGCTCGCTCGTCGGCCGCCTCCGCCAGGCGGAGATGGCCATCCCGGGCGGCTGCGTCATCGGGCCCCGCCCCATCGACCTCCACTTGAAAGGGCTCGAAGCGCTCGGCTGTGTCGTCACGGTCGAAGCCGGCCTGGTCCAGGTCGACGCTTCCCGCGCCCGCGGCGACACGGTCTTCATGGGCGGCCCGATGGGCAGCACCGTGCTCGGCACCGCCAATATCGTCATGGCGGCGACGCTGACGCCCGGCGTCACCCGCATCGAATGCGCGGCCCGCGAACCGGAGGTCGTCGACCTCTGCGCGATGCTCATCCAGATGGGCGCCAAGATCACCGGCCAAGGCACGGGCGTCATCGAAGTCGAAGGCGTCGCCGCGCTCCATGGTTGCGACCACACGGTCATCGCCGACCGCATCGAAGCCGGCACTTATCTGGTCGCTGGCGCGATCACCGGCGGCGACGTCACGGTCACGCACTGCGACCCGTCGCACCTGACGGCCTTCCTCGATAAGCTCCGCGAAGCGGGCGTCCGGGTCGAGACCGGCCCCAACTTCATCCGCGCTCACGGCAAGCCCACCCAGGCGGTCGAGATCATCACCGAACCTTATCCGGGCTTCCCGACCGACCTGCAGGCGCAGTTCATGGCCCTCCAGCTCCTCGTCGACGGCCGTAGCACGGTGACCGAGAAGATCTACCCGGCCCGCTTCATGCACGCCGCCGAACTCCAGCGCATGGGCGCCGAGATCGCCATCGACGGCGCCACGGCCGCGATCTACGGCGACCGCCCGCTTTCCGGCGCGCCGGTGATGGCCTCCGACCTCCGCGCCTCGGCCGCCCTCATCCTCGCAGCCCTGGTCGCCAAGGGAGAGACCTGGGTCCAACGCCTCTACCACCTCGACCGCGGCTACGAACGCTTCGAGGAACGCCTGCGCTCCTTGGGCGCCGACGTCGAACGCCTCCCGGCCTCCGCGTTGCCGAAAGGCTTCGCCGAGGACTGAGGGTTGCCAATTCGTCCCGACCCCGCACCTTGCGCTCCATGGCCCGCAAGGATTCGCCCGATGACCCCCAGCCGCTCGCCGGCAAGGAAGCCGCGTCGCGCGCGAACCGCTCGCTCGACGCCGCCCTGCGCCCGCCGAAGCTCGATGACTTCGTCGGCCAGCAACGCACGGTCGAACGCCTGCGCGTGATGATCGGCGCCGCGCGCCGCGAAGGCCGCACGCTCGACCACATCCTGCTCCACGGCCCGCCCGGCCTGGGCAAGACGACGCTCGCGATGATCCTTGCCGAAGAGATGGGCCGCCCGATCCGCGTGACTTCCGGACCCGTCGTCGAGAAGGCCTCCGACCTCGCCGGCCTCCTCACGAGCCTCCAGGAGGGCGACCTGCTCTTCATCGATGAGATCCACCGCATCCCGAAGACGGTCGAGGAATTCCTCTACTCGGCGATGGAAGACTTCCGCATCGACATCATGATCGACCAAGGTCCGAACGCCCGCAGCGTGCGCCTCGACCTGCCGAAGTTTACGCTCGTCGGCGCGACGACCCGCACGGGCCTGCTGACCGCGCCGCTCCGCAGCCGCTTCACGCTCCAGACGCGCCTCGACTACTACACGCGCGACCAGCTGCTCAGCATCGTGCGCCGTAACGCCGACCTGCTCAGCCTCGACATCGACCAAGGCGGCGCCGACGAGATCGCCCGCCGCGCCCGTGGCACGCCCCGCATCGTCAACAACCTCCTGCGCTTCACGCGCGACTACGCCCTCGAACGCGCCGGCGGCAAGGCGGACGCCGCCGTGACCGCCGCCGCCCTCGAGCTCCTCGAGATCGACCAGCACGGCCTCGACGACATGGACCACCGTTTCCTCCGCGCCATGGCCGAGAAACATAACGGCGGCCCGGTCGGCCTGAGCAGCATCGGCGCCGCCATCGGCGAAGACGCCCACACGCTCGAGGAAGTCCACGAGCCCTTCCTCGTGCAGGAAGGCTACGTCGTGCGCACCCCGCAGGGCCGCGTCCTGGCCCCGAAAGGCTGGCTGGCCGTGGGCCTGCAGCCGCCTTCGTTCTGAGCACGGCGTTCTGACGCTGGACAACGGCGTTTTCCCTCGGCTAAGGTCGACCCCTCAAAGCCATGGCAAAACGATGGGTCATCAAGCTCGGTTCCGGCCTCCTTACCCGCAAGGACGGCAAGATCGACCGCGTCCAGATCGGTCGCATCGTCGACCAGGTCGCCGGCCTGCATAAGCGCGGCATCCAGGTCGTCCTGGTGACCTCCGGCGCCGTCGCCGCAGGCATGACAGCCATGGGCCTCGAGAAGCGCCCGAAGGAAGCCCGCGAACTTCAGGCCTGCGCCACCGTCGGCCAGCCCGAGCTGATGTCCGAATACGGCAAGCACCTCCGCCGCCATAAGCTGCTCGGCGCGCAGATGCTGCTGACCTACTGGGACCTCGACAGCCGCGCCTGCACCCGCAACGCCCGCGCCACGCTCGACCTCCTCCTCGCCCGCAAGCGCTTCATCCCGATCATCAACGAGAACGACGCCATCGCCGACGAAGAGATCAAGGTCGGCGACAACGACCGCCTCTCGGCCCACGTCGCCGCCCTCGTCGGCGCCGACCTGCTCGTGATCCTCTCCGGCATCCAAGGCCTGATGACGAAGTCCGACGGCACCGGCGACCTCATCCCTTCCGTCCGCAAGATCGACGACTCGGTGCGCGCCCTCGCCGGTGGTGCCGGTTCCGAACGTAACGTCGGCGGCATGGTCACCAAGCTGCTCGCCGCGGAGATCGCGGCCGAAGGCGGCGTCGACACGATCATCGCCAGCGGCCGCCGCGAAGGCGTCCTGCTCGAACTCGCCGCCGGCAAGAAGCTCGGCACCCGCTTCTCGCTGAAGAAGAAATGAGCGACCTCCTCCAGCGCGTGACGGAGATCGCCCGCACGGCCAAGAAGGCCTCGCGCGCCCTCGCCCTCGCCCCGACCGCCGTCCGCGACGCCGCCCTGCGCGCCGCCGCCCAGGCGCTCCGCGCCGACGAAGCCGCCATCCTCGCGGCCAACGCTCAGGACCTCGCCGCCGCCCAGGCCAAAGGGCTCACGGACGCGATGACCGACCGCCTGCGCCTCGACCACGCCCGTCTCGAAGACATCGCCGTGGCCTGCGAAGCGGTCGCGAAGCTACCCGATCCCGTCGGCGAGATCACCGAGGATTGGACCCGCCCCAACGGCTTGCGTATCGTCCGCCGGCGCGTCCCCATCGGCCTCGTCGCCATCATCTTCGAATCGCGCCCCAACGTCACCGTCGACGCCGCGGCCCTCTGCCTGAAGTCCGGCAACGGCTGCGTGCTCCGCGGCGGCAGCGAAGCGATCCACACCAATATCGCGCTGTCCAAGTCGTTCGCGGCCGGCCTGCGCGCCGCCGGCCTGCCCGCCGAGGCCGTCACGCTCCTGCCCTTCACCGACCGTGAAGCCGTCCCGGCGCTCGGCTCGCTCCGCGGCATCGTCGACATCATCGTGCCCCGCGGCGGCCCCGGCCTCATCGAGGCGGTGGTGAATTCCGCCAAGGTCCCCGTCATCAAGCATGACGCCGGCATCTGCCACGCCTACGTCCACGCCAAGGCCGACCTCGCGATGGCCGAACAGATCGTGCTCAACGCGAAGTGCCAGCGCCCCAGCGCGTGCAATGCGCTCGAGACCTTGCTCGTCGACGCCGCCGTCGCCGCGCAGTTCCTTCCGAAGATGGCCGCCGCGCTCGCCGCGAAGAAGACCGAGATCCGCGCTTGCGCGCAGTCGATCTCGCTGATGCCCGGCGCCAAGGCCGCGACGGAACAGGACTTCCGCACCGAACACCTCGGCCTCATCCTCAACGTGAAGATCGTCGCCGGCCTCGCCGAGGCGGTCGCCCACGTCGAAGACTACGGCTCGCACCACTCCGACGCCATCATCACGGCCGACGAGTCCGCCGCCCGCGCCTTCTTGGCCCAGATCGACAGCGCCTGCGTCTATTGGAACGCCAGCACCCGGTTCACGGACGGGGGCGAATTCGGCTTCGGGGCCGAAGTCGGCATCTCCACGGACCGCCTGCACGCCCGCGGACCCATGGGGATTCGTGAATTGACCACCTGGAAGTTCGAAATCGTCGGCCAGGGTCAGGTTCGGGGCTAATTTGGGTCGGTTTTCCGTTTGACAGACCCCCGCCCGGAAACCTTTGTTACCCTTCCTTTTGGCTACCGGGGTGGTAGCTCAGTTGGTTAGAGCGCCGCACTGTCACTGCGGAGGTCGCGAGTTCGAGTCTCGTCCATCCCGCCAGCCAAAAGGGCTTACTTTCCGACCGGCCTCCGGTCCGGAAAGGGCTGCCCGGATATCGTCGCCTGAGCGTCACCCAGCCCTTGCGGGACTGTGCATCCTTTTTGCTTCCCCCTCCGTCCCGAGTGGACAGAAATCAGTGACCTCATGAGCAAAAAAGTCCTGATCATCGGCGCCGGCGGCGTCGGCAACGTCGTCGCCCATAAGTGTGCCATGGCAACCGAGGCCTTCTCGGAGGTCATGCTGGCCTCCCGCAACGAGAACAAGTGCAAGGCCATCGCCGCCGACGTCAAGGCCGCCACGGGCCGCACGCTCCGCACCGCCGCCGTCGACGCGGACGACGTCAAGGCCACGGTCGCCCTGATCAAGTCCTTCGGCGCCGACCTGCTCATCAACGTCGCCCTGCCCTACCAGGACCTCAACCTGATGGACGCCTGCCTCCACGCCGGCATCCATTACGTCGACACGGCCAACTACGAGCCGCCCCACCTCGCGAAGTTCGAATACTCCTGGCAGTGGGCCTACCGCGAACGCTTCGAGAAGGCCGGCCTCACCGCCCT
>CAIXQT010000151.1 GCA_903921665.1 uncultured Opitutia bacterium | reverse complement strand
GGACCAGCCCACCCGGGTTGAATCGGATGGGCTGGCGTTAAATGGTGGCCTGAGTCGGAATCGAACCAACGACACGACGCTCTTCAGGCGTCTGCTCTACCAACTGAGCTATCAGGCCAATTAACTGGATGTTCAGAAGGACAAAGCCTCCCTCCCCTGTCAATCCGACAAGGAAGGGGGGCTTAAAAAGGCCTTCAGAAGCTGAATTTCCAAGCCGAGAGGCGACGTTCGACCTCGGCGATGACTTCAGCTTCACCGGCCTCGCCCTTGTCGGAAACGAAGGTGACGGAGAAGCGGACGAACGAACCGCAATCATCCCACGGCACGGTGGAGATAAGGTGTTCGGTGATCATCCACTGCGAGAAGGCTTCGCCGGATTCGAAGCTCACCGTGCCGGACGGACCGGTGGCGGACTTCGGCGCAGGCATGTAGAGGAAGAAGCCGGCGCCGGGCTTGCGCACCTGGAAGCCGAGCTTGGCGAGGACACCGACGAGCTTGTCCATGCGGCGGGAATACTTGGCGGCGATGGCCTTCGGGATGGAGACTTCATCGAGACCGGCGGCGCCGGCCTTCTGGATGCCGAGGAACTGGCCGGAGTCGGAGTTATCCTTCACGTCGCCGTAGGCGCGGACGAGCAGCGCGTTGCCGGCGACGAAACCGATGCGCCAGCCGGTCATATTATGGCTCTTGGAGAGCGAGTGCAGCTCGAGGGCCACGTCCTTGGCTCCCGGGACCTGCAGGATCGAGACCTGCTCGGCGCCGAAGTGGAGCGAGCCGTAGGCGGCGTCTTGGATGACGACGAGGTTGTGCTGCTTGGCGAAAGCCACGACTTCCTCGAAGAACTTGCGGGTGGCGACGGCGCCGGTCGGGTTGTTCGGGTAGTTGAGGACGAGCACCTTGGCCTTGGCCAGGATGTCGGCGGGGATGGACTTCAGGTCCGGGAGGAAGTTGTTCTCGGCGGTGAGCTTCAGGTTATGGACGAGGCCGCCGTAGTACTTGGCGTGCGTGCCGAAGACCGGGTAACCTGGGACGGTCATGAGCACGTAGTCGCCCGGATTGATGAGGCAGCCCGAGAGGATCGAGAGTGCGGCCTTGGAGCCGATCGAGTGGAGAACTTCGGTATCGGCATCGACGGTCACGCCGAAGAGGTTCTGCATGTAGCGGGCGGCGGCCTGCTTGAAGTCCGCGCCACCGTTGTCGGCGTAGCCGCGGTTCTCGGGCTTGGCGGCTTCGGTCTGGAGCGCCTTCACCACCATCGGGAAGGCCATCTCGTCGGGCTCGCCGACGCCGAGGTCGATCAGGGCGACGTCCGGCTTCGCCTTCTTCGCGGCGGCCTTGGCGCGCTTGATCTTCTCGAACTTATAGATGGCGGTCGACTTGCCGTAATTGACGCCGCCGATGCGTTCGGCGAAGAGCTGCTGGATGTAGGAGTCGGACATGGTGATAAGGCCCTAAAAAGAGGGGCAAGCGGGCCGATGGCAAGCGGACTCCGCCCATGGCCTTGCCAGCCAGGGCGGTAGACGGATAATGGGCCCATGGAACCCAGCCTCGAGGACTTGGCCCGTGAACGCCGCGAAAGGTGCAACCCGGGATTCCCTTGGCGGCTCATCGGCCTCGTCGCCCTGTGCTTGGCCATCGGCGGACTGGGCTCGGCCGCCACGGCGCCCGAGATCAAAGGCTGGTATGCCGGCCTCGCGAAGCCCTCCTTCAATCCGCCCAACTGGATCTTCGGTCCAGTCTGGTCGACGCTCTATGTGCTCATGGCATCGGCCGCCTCGGCCGCATGGTCCGACCGCCAGGCACGACGGACATTCTTCATCATCCTGCTGGTGAACGCGCTCTGGTCCCTGCTCTTCTTCGGACTTCATCGTCCGGACCTCGCGCTGATCGATATCTTCGGCTACCTCATCCTGCTCATCATCTGGATCCGCCAGCTCTGGCCGCAGCATCGCGGCTACGCCCTGCTCCAGCTTCCCCACCTGCTCTGGGTCAGCTTCGCCACCGTGCTCAACGCGAGCATCTGGTGGCTGAACAAATAAGAAGGCCCCGGAAACCGGGGCCTTTGTTACGGACTGGCGGAGGCCTTAGTCCGCGAGCTTGGTCCAGCGGGCGTTGCCCTTGGAGGACTTCACCGCGGCCTCGATGAAGGCCATGCCGGTCACGCCGTCGTCGATCGACGGGAAGTCGTAGCCGCCCTTCGGGGCCTTGCGGCCTTCGAGACGGTCAGTGATGGCTTCGGAGGCGGCGCGATAGATGTTCGCGAACGCTTCGATGAAGGCTTCGGGGTGGCCGAACGGCGTGCGGGTATACTTCTTGCAGGCCGCGCCGTTGTAGGAGTTGCCGCGGCGGTGCACCTGGCGGGGCTGGTCGAGATACTTCACGATCAGCTCATTCGGATGCTCCTGATGCCACTCGAGGGAGGCCAGGGTGCCGTAGACGCGGATGTTGAGGTTATTCTCGTCGCCGGTAGAAATCTGCGAGGCATGCAGGACGCCCTTCGCGCCGCCCTTGTAGCGGACGAGCATGTTGGCGTCATCATCGAGCAGACGGCCGGGGATGTAGGTGCTGAGGTCAGCGGCGATCTCCTGGATCTCGAGGCCGGTGACGTACTGCACGAGGTTCTCGGCGTGAGT
>CAIXQT010000150.1 GCA_903921665.1 uncultured Opitutia bacterium | reverse complement strand
GTCCACGAGCACCGTGGAGAAGATCCCGTTGCCCTTGTCATCGAACATCTGCGGGGCGTTGGTGTTCAGGAGCTGGCGTTCGCTGCTGTGGGTGAAGAGATAGCTGGAGCTGCCGAGCACGTTGCGGAAGGCCGCGCCGGCGCGGCGGTCGACGACATCGGTGGCCACCACGCTGAAGTGCAGCGTCGCCGGCATGTCGAGGTAGACGTCGAACTCGTAGACCTTGGGGCTGTCTTCGGGCGCGTTGATGTCGAACTCGATGAGGCTGGCGACGGTCTCTTCGCCGGTCGACTTGCCGATGCTGAGGTGCGCCGGCTGGCCGCCGATCGGGCGGATGCCGCTGGCTTTCAGGCGGAGGCGATAGAGGCCGCTGTGTTCCGGTCCGAGCTTGCCGAACCACTGGGGGGACAGGGCGGTCTCGATGCGGCCGGGGAAGAGCAGCTGACGAAGCGGGCGCTTGATGCCGAACTGGTCGAGCGCCGCCTGGGCTTTCTTCAGGTCGCCATAATGCATCTCGCCGGCCGTCTTGCGGACGATGCGGGCTTCGGCGGATTTGGTCGGGAAGGTGCGATCGAGAACGGCTTCGGCGGCGCGGTAATAGCGATCCACGTGCGAAGGCGAAAGCGAGAGGGCGGAGCCGATGCGCTCAAAGCCATGCCAGAGGGAGTCTTCGTTCAGGCCGCCCGGCACGGCGGGGTTGTAGCGGGCGCCGAGCAGGTCGTAGACCGTGTTCTGGTATTCCTTACGGCTCAGGCGATAATGGGTCACCGACGGACGTGCCGCCATCCGGGAAGCGCGTCCTTCCTTCAGGGCTCCGTCGAGGCTCGCCACGAAGGCGGCGATCTCGGCCTGGGTCGGCTTGGGTTCCTTGTCCTTCTTCGGGGGCATTTCTCCGCTGTTCACGTTTTCCATGGCCTCGGCCCAATGGTGGGTGTCGGCGCCGAGCTTGAAATCGCGGGAGAGTTTGTCGAAGCGAAGGTCGCCTTTTTCCTTCTCGGGTCCGTGGCAGCGCACGCAGTGCTTCTGGATGAAGGCTTCGTAGGGCTCCGCCGCCTGCGCGATAACGGTCAGGCTGAGGCCGAGGGCGAGCAGAGCAAAGGCTTTGGAAAGACGGCCTGGGGAGGGCATGGTACGGGGCAAAAGGAGGAAATGGGCGTTCGGGGCGGACGCTACGTCACTAAAGTGACAGGTCTCGGAAGGGTCAAGTTCCCCTCTATTCGATGAAGATGAGCTCGTTGGTGTTGAGTAGGGCGCGGCAGAAGGCCGTTTTTCCGTAATTAGCGATGAGTTTCTCGCCGGCGGCTCGCTCGGCGGATGTCGGCTGGCGTTGCAGGGCTAACGAATAGGCCTGGTCGATCGGATCGGCTCCGTCGAGGCGGGCGGCGAGGGCCTTGGCCATATCCAGGGTGAAACTATGGTTGAACAGGGTGAGAGCCTGCAGTGGCGAAGTGGTATTGGCCCGCTTGGGCGCCGCGAAGGCGATGTCGGGCAGGTCGAAATCGTTCAGGACGTCGACCACGCTGGCGCGGGCGTTCTGGTGATAGACTGCGCGGCGGTAGGTCTCGGGTCCCTGCGTGTCGAGCGGTATGTAAGTCGAGACGTTGTTAGCGAGGTATCGATAAAGTCGGAAGCCAGGTCCGCCCATGGGCTCGAGCTTCAGCTGGCCGGCCGTCGTGAGCAGGGTGTCGCGGATCTCTTCGGCGCCGAGGCGACGCGGCGGGAATCGCCAGAGCAGGCGCGCGTCCTTGTCGGCGCGCGCGGCGGTCGGGTTGAAATCGGCGGACTGGAGGTAGGTCTGCGAAAGGACGATCTCTCGGTGCAAGGCTTTCAGTTTCCAACCGTTGGCGATGAGTCGCTGGGCAAGGAAGTCGAGGAGCTCGGGGTGCGTAGGCTTGCTGCCCATGAAGCCGAAGTCGCTCGGGGTATCCACGAGGCCGGTGCCGAAGTGATGATGCCAGAGGCGATTCGCCAGCACGCGTGCGGTGATGGGATTATCTTTCGTGATCCAATTGGCAAGGGCCACGCGGCGATCGCCTTCGGGGGCGTCGGCCGCGAGGGCGTAAGGTTTGGTCACTTGGTCCAGTACGCTCAGGCTGGCCGGGACGACCTGCCCGGCGGGTTTGGCGGGGTCGCCTCCTTTCTGCACGAAGGTCGCTTCGGGCTTAGACTGGTGATTCCCGATCCAGGCCTGCGGCAGCTTAGGTACGGCCGCGATACGCTTATCCACGTCGGCCAGCTGGCGGGCAAGGACGCCCAGTTGCTTGGCTTCGGCGGGCGTGGTGACTACCTGGCGGACGCGTGCGAAGGCGTGGGCGGGGGACCAGGCTTCCCGGTCGTGCGAGTCGGCGACCTTCTTCCACTCCTTGCCGTCGAGGGAGACGAACATCTCGTATTCACAAGGCGTGGATCCTTGGGTGTTGTCGCGGAGCAGGCGTCCCTTGGCCGTGCGGTAAGCGAGGCGACCGATCTTTTCGACGCGGGGCAGGGTGATGACGAGTTCGGCCGGGCTGCCGATGAACCATTGCGCGCCTTCGTCGCCGTCGATCGTCAGGGCGGCGCTATAGGCGTCGGGGAAATCTTCCGCGGTGGCCCCTTTTACGCCTTCGGCCTTGGATCCGTAGGACGCGAGGGCGACGTTGCGAGGCCTGGGCTCGTCAGTCCAGATTTCGAACTCGGAAATACGTCCGCCAGCGCCGCTCAGAGGGTTGGTCGAGGTGGCCGACATGGTCAGCTTGACGAAGCGAGCTTCGACCGGGGTGATGAGTTCCTCGGTGAGCAAGGTGTCCGCCTTCGGGCGCGGGTATTTGCGGGTTGCAAGCAAGGCCTTGGCCTTGGTCTCGATGGCCTTGGTTAAGGTCTCCTGTGCGCTGACGGTCTGGGCGCGTTCCTTATTCAGCATCCCCATGGCCGCGTTGAAGGCCTGGGTCTGTTCTTTGGTCGCGAGCGGACGCCGCCCATGCACGACGCCTTCGAAGGCGGCTCGGATACGGTAATAGTCTTCCGTCGGGATGGGGTCGAATTTATGGTTATGACAACGCGCGCAGTTGATGGTGAGTCCGAGGAAGGCGCTGCCGGTCGCGGTGACCATGTCGTCGAGCGTGGCGGCGCGGATGACCTTCTGCGCCATTACGTCAGCGTTGCCGACGTCGTCATACGGACCGGCGACGAGGAAGGCGCTCGCGACCTCGACCTCAGGCTGGAACTTGCCGAGCACGTCACCGGCCAGGTGCTCGCGCATGAACTGATCGAAGGGCTTGTCGTCGTTGAGCGAGCGGATGACGTAGTCGCGGAACGGATAGAGGTCATCGATGATGAAGTTACGTTCGAAGCCGTTGCTTTCTCCGAAACGGACGACGTCGAGCCAGTGGCGGCCCCAGCGTTCGCCGTAGCGTGGAGAGGCGAGCAGGCGGTCGACCAGCGCTTCGGTCGCCTTGCGAGCGTCGGCCTGATGGGCGGCGACGAAAGCGTCGGCTTCGGCCTGTGACGGCGGGAGTCCGGTGAGGTCGTAGCTCAGGCGGCGAATCAGGGCCTGCGGCTTCGCGGGGGCGCTGCGGGTGAGTTTCTGCTCGGTCAGCTTGGCGTCGATGAAGCCGTCGATCTCGGTGTGCTTGAATGTCTTGGCGAGGGGTTGAAGGGACCACCAGGACTTGTCGGCTCGCTTCGCTTCGGTCGTTGCCTGATCGCGGGGGTCGGCGGCCCCGGCTTTGATCCAGGCGGCGAAGTCGGCGATGATCGCATCCGGGAGCTTGGGTTTCTTCGGCGGCATTTCCATGTCCGGCTCGAGGTGACGGACGTAGCGGAGGAAGAGGCCTTCGTCGGGTTTGCCTGGAATCAGCGTGGGTTGGCCCGAGTCGCCGCCTTTCTGCCAGCCGGCCTTGGAGTCGAGGTATAGCCCGCCTTTAAGCTTCTTGGCCTTGGCGCTGTGACATTCGTAGCACTGCTCGACGAGTACCGGTCGGATCTTCTGTTCGAAGAAGGCGACGCTGGCAGGATCGCCGGCCGCAAGAAGGCGGGCTGCTGCGAGCAGTGCGATGAAGGCAGCGCTTCTCATGTGAGGACCGGTTTGATGACGTGGCCGTGGACGTCGGTGAAGCGGCGGTTCACGCCGTTGTGGTAATAGGTCAGCTTCTCGTGATCGAGGCCGAGCAGGTGGAGGACCGTCGCGTAGAAATCGTAGCAGGTCGCGACGTCGGTGACGCTGCGGCGGCCGAAGTCATCGGTTGCGCCGTAGGAAACGCCGCCCTTGACGCCGGCACCCATCATCCAGGTCGTGTAGGCGTCGGGATTATGGTCACGGCCGGTGGTGCCGACCTGGTGGGTAGGCATGCGGCCGAACTCCGTGCACCAGATGATCAGCACGTCGTCGAGCATCCCGCGCTGCTTCATGTCGGCGATCAGGGCGGCGGTGGGCTGGTCGAAGATCGGGCAATGGCGGTCGTAGTCGGCCTTGAGCGTGCGGTGGGCGTCCCAGTTGAGCAGGCCGTCGACATTGCTCGCGCGGGAGGCGCAGTAGAGGCTGACGTAGCGGACACCCTTCTCGAGGAAACGTCGGGTCAGCAGGCAGTTCTTGGCGTAGGCGGCCTTGAGCGGATTGTGGTCGCGCGTGCCGTACAGCTCATGGACGTGGTCCGGCTCGCGGGACAGGTCGCTGACTTCGGGCGCGGCCAGCTGCATCTTCGCGGCGAGTTCGTAGGCCGCGATACGGGCGCGGAGTTCGTCGTTGCCGGGATGCTGTTCGGCGTGTTCGAGGTTCGTGGCGCGGAGGAATTCGCGGGTCGCTTCATCCTCGAGGGAAGAGATGTCGGCCGGTCGGCCGAGATTACGTAGTGCCTGCTGGGAGGCCATGCTGACACCTTGGTGGCGGGCGGGCAGGAAGCCGTTGCCCCAGTTCGCCTTGCCGTTGGGCGGTTCGCCGCGCACGTCCTGGACGGAGATATAGGTCGGCAGGTTCTGATTGAGCGAGCCGAGGGCGTGGCTGATCCACGCGCCTCCGCTGGGGTAACCCTCGCGCGTGAAGCAGGTGTTCATCGCGACGCAGCCCGGTCCGTGCGTATTGCTACGCGACGTCATCGAATGGATGAAGGCCATGTCGTCGACGTGCTGCGCCATGTGCGGCAGGTTCGAGCTGATCATCTTGCCGCTCTTGCCGGCCGGCTTGAAGGCCCAGGGGGATTTCATCAGGTTGCCGTTCTTACCTTGGAAGGTGACCTCGACCGGGCCGGGCAGGGGAGTGCCATCGTATTTGTCCAGGAGCGGCTTGTGATCCCAGAGATCGATGTGCGAAGCCGCGCCCGGGCAGAAGATCTGTAGGACCTGCTTGGCCTTCGGGGCGAAGTGGGCGCCGGGCGGCACCGCCGCGTTGAGGTCGCTCATGAGCAGACGCGACAAAGCCAGCCCCGTCATGCCAGTGGTCATCTGGCCGAGGAAGCGGCGGCGGGTCAGCTCGAGGGGGTCGCTCATGGGGTCCGTCTATTCTACCCCTCTTTCGACAGACTACTACGCCCGATGTTTCACCGGGCGGCACTATCGTCTCACTCCTGCCCGTGGCTTGCGCCGTGGCGAGATGCTACGGCTTATGCAGGCAGCGCGGGTCGGCTGCGGTGGGAAGGCTCTTCGTCCATTCCAGCAGGCGCTGCTTCAGTCGGGCCACGACCTCAGGGTGGTCGGCGCCCACCTCTTTCGCTTCGGCGCGGTCGGTCGAGAGGTCGTAGAGAGCGGAACGTTCGCCGGTGGCGTCGATGAGCAGTTTCCAATGGCCTTCCCGCATGGCCCAGGCCGCCCACATGTCATCACGCGGGTTCACGTGATAGTGTTTCCAGAACAGCGGCTTGGTGCGTTCGACGGGTTTGCCGAGCAGGGCGGGCAGCAGGTTCTCGCCGTCGCCCTGATGGTCGGCCGGCAACGTCACGTCGGCGGCGGCGCAGAGCGTCGGCAGCAGGTCGACCGCGGAGAGGACCGTGCGCGCGTCCTTCATCCCGGCGGGGATGCGCGCGGGCCAGCGTACGATGAACGGCACGCGGATGCCGCCTTCGAAGAGGTTGCCCTTGCGGCCGCGGAGGCCACCGGTCGAGCCGACGCTGTAGAAGACATCGAAGCCCTTCTGGGCGTTGCCGTCGGCGGGGGAGGCCGCGCGGTCGTCGGAGGCTACGGGGCGTCCGGCCGGACCGTTGTCGCTGGAGAAGATCACGATGGTGTCCTGCTCGAGTCCGGCCTGCTTGAGCGCGTCCAGGATGCGCCCCACGTTCAGGTCCGCCTCGCGCAGGACCGCCGCGTAGACCTGGCGGCGCGGGTCGAGATGCTTGAAGGCGTCGAGCGATTCCTGCGAAGGGATGTGCATCGTGTGCGACTCATGCAGCCACACGTTCATGAAGAAAGGCTGCCCGCCCTTGAGCCGGCCGATGGCCTGGGCGGCCTCGAGCCCGATGTCATGCAGGTTGATGCCCGGGCCGGGGCCATGGTAGACCTTAGACTCTTCGATGCCGTAGGCGGACATCGGCGGGGCGTCGGCCGCCTTCTTCTGGTCGGCCCCCATGTGCCATTTGCCGAAATGCAGCGTGCGGTAGCCGGCGGCCTTCAGGGTGCGGGGAAGCGTGGGAGCTTCGGGGTCGAGCCAGTCCGGCATCGTACTGTTCTTCTTGGGGCCCAGGACCTGCGAGTTGAAGACGTTGTTGACTCCGAAGCGTGCCGGGAAGCGACCCGTCATGGCAGCGATACGACTGGGCGAGCATACCGGGCTCAGTACGTTGAACTGGGCGAAGTCGGCTCCTTCGGCCGCCAGCCGGTCGATGCGGGGCGTCCGGATCCAGTCTTCGGCCCCGTGGCAGGAGACGTCGCCCCAGCCGAGATCGTCGGCATAGATGAAGATGATGTTGGGACGGGTGGCCTGCGCCGTTGGGAGGAAGACCCCCAGGGCTAAGGCGAGCGAGGCGAGGAAGCGGCGCATGGGGTGAGGGAGACGTTATGATTCCAGTCCGGGCTGAAGGCAAGGTGAAGGCAATGGGTCAGGCCGTTCCCCATACGTCCTGATACCAAAACATCTTAAATCTTTGGGTTTTGGTTGCAGTTATGCTTCGGTAACGGCCTGACCCCTTACTCAGCGCGACCGGAAGACGTCGCTGGTCAGGCACTCGACGACCAGGCTACGCAGGCCGAGGCCCTGCTGCTTGACCTTGTCGTGGATGCGGTCGACGGCGAATTCGTCGGCCGGCTCCATGAGGCGTCCGGTGCTGTAAGCGAGGAGCGAGCGGATGAGGTGGCGGGTGAACATCTCGTCACGCTTGTCATGCAGGATATCGCGGAAGCCGGCGAAGTCCTGGTACTTTTCGCCGGAGGCGAATTCGCCGGTAGTGTCGATCTTCGGCGCCGCGCCTTTCTTCGGCTTCGGGTAGGTGACGCGCCAGCGCCCGACCGGGTCGAAGGACTCCAGACTGAAGCCGAACGGGTCGATCTTGCGATGGCACTCGGCGCAGGCGCGGTCGGTGCTGTGCTTGGCGAGGCGCTCGCGGATCGTGGTCGTCCCGGTGACATCAGGTTCGATGGCGGGCACGACGTCCGGCGGGGGCGGCGGCTTGATGCCGAGGATGTTCTCGCTGACCCACGCGCCGCGGGTGACGGGTGAGGTCTCGACGCCGTTGGCGCTGACCGTCAGCACGGCCGCCATGCCGAGCAGGCCGCCGCGGTGAGGGTCGCCCTTGAGGCTGACCTTCTGGAAGCCGTCAGCCAGCCGCAGGGTCTTCTGCTCGGGCAAGTCGTAGAGCTTGGCCAGCTTCTTATCGATGAAGCTGTAATCCGCGTGCAGGAACTGGGTCACCGGCCGGTTATCCTTGAGCATGTCGCGGAAGAAGAGGCGCGCCTCGGTCTTCATCGAGGTCGGCAGGTCTTCGGCGTAGAAGGCGCGATTGGTCTCGCGAGGGGGCGGCATGCCGCCGAGCTCGCGCAGATTGAGCCAGCTATCGAGGAAGCCGTTGACGAAGCCGTTGACGCGTTCATCGGCCAGCAGGCGGTCGATTTCTTTCTTCAGTTCCTCATCGCCGGAGAGTTTGCCCGACGCCGCGGAGGCGGACAGGCCCTCGTCGGGCGGCGCAGCCCACAGGGCGTAGGAGAGGCGGGTGGCAAGGTCGTGAGGCTGCAGGGGTCGGACGCCCTCCTTGGTGACCTCGCTCAGGTAGAGGAAGGAAGGGGAGCAGAGGATGAGTTTGATCGCGTCGAGCGCCGCCTGTCGCGGGGTGGCTTTTTCGGCGAGCCGCTTCTCGACCATCTTGCGGATCGGCGCGCGGTCGGTGTCCTGCAGCGGGCGTCGGTAGGCTTTCGCCGCGAAGGTGAAAAGCTGGTCGAGCGCGCGGTCAGGCTGGAAGCCCTTTTCGCCGAAGAGCGCGACTTCCTCGGCGCCGCCCGCCGGCTCGGCAACGGGGCCCTGGATGACGATGTCGCTGATACGGATGTGCGGCAGCTTGCCTTCCTTGAGGATGTGCGCGCGACCGACGCCCGAGGCGCCGACCGGCGTCGAGAATTCTTTCTCATAGCGCCGGTTGATCGTCAGCACCGAGGCGCGAGATTCATAAGGGCCGTTCGGGAAGATGAAGCGCGGAGTCTGGCCGGCCTCGAGCCAGACGCGGAACTTCAGCCGGGTCGGCGTGTTGTCGGGCACCACGCTGCTGGCGAGCAACGGCTCGATGGCCTGCGGATAATGGATATGCCCCTTCGTGACGTCGCCGGGCACCACGCCGAGGATGAACGGCTCCGAGAGGTCGATGCCGAAGATGACGGGGTCGTAATGGGTGTCGCGATGCATCGCCGTCGCCTCGACCTCGAGGTCGTAGAGGCCGGAGACCGGCACGCCTTTCTTGAAGTCCTCGATATGGCCGTAGCCGCCCTGGCGGGTGTCGGTGTTCGGCTGTTCGTAGAGGTTGAGGTAACGGAAGTTGAAGGCGCTCTTGTGCGAGCCCTGCAGCTCCTCGTACTGGACGAAGTTCTTGTTGAAATGCCAGGTCTTCGGGGCGGTGGCCGGCTTGCCGAGGCGGGTCTCGACGAGCCGGTTGGCGGACTGGAAGTACTGGTCGACCAGGAAGCCGGAAGTCACCAGCGACTGACCGATCGTGTCGAGGTGACGCGCGGTCTTCTCCTTGGGGAAATCGGCGGTCAGTCCCAGGGTGTCGACCCGGCGACCGAACAGGGTGGCGAGGGTGTTCTCGTATTCGCGGTTGGAGAGCCGGCGCAGGACCGTGCGCGAACCGGTGCTCTGCAGCGAAGCCTGGGCCGCCGCGGTGCCGGCACGCAGGGCACGGATCGCCGCGAGGCGTTCCTCGTCGCTGGGCTGGTCGGCCTTCTTCGGCGGCATCTCGCGCAGCGTCAGTTGGTCGATGATGTCGCGCGCCTCGATCACCGCGGGCAGCGACTTGAGCGGCAGCCTGAATTGGTCGAACGAGCGGTCGCCCTTATGGACGTCGGCGTCATGGCATTCGAGGCAGTAGCGGCTCAGGAACTTGTCGACGACCTTCGAGGGTTTCTCGGCGGCGACCAGGGCGCCGGACGCCAGGGTCGCTGAGAGGACCAGCAGGGAGCGGAAGACCGGCATCGACGTCACGGGAGCGGTGCGTTGCCGAGGCTCAGGCGAAACGACCCGTGCTGCTGCCGAAGGCCGCGGTCTCGACGCCCATCTTCTGGGCGATGTCGACGAAGAGATTGCAGAGGGGCACCTTGTGCTTCACCTCGCGCGCGACTTCGCGGAAAGAGCCGTGCTTATAGCCGCCGCCCGCGAGCAAGACCGGCAGGTCGGTGTTGCGGTGTGAGTTGGCGTCGCCCATGCCGCTGCCGAACAGCACCGTGGTGGAGTCGAGCAGCGTGCCGCCGCCGTCGTTGATCTGGGAGAGGCGGCGGACGAACTTGCCGTACTGCTCGATCTGGTAGCGCTCGAGGCTGATGAGGTGGGCGATCGACTCGGGGTCGTTGCCGTGGTGCGACAGGCCGTGGTAATCCTTCTTGATGCCGAGGTTCTGGGGCAAGAAGTCGCCACCGATCTCCAGCGTGGCGATGCGGGTGCTGTCGGTCTGCAGGGCGAGCGTGATCAGCTCGTACATCAGCGGCAGGTCGTCGACCGCATTACGGTTGGCCGGCTTGCCGAAGGGCGCGGTCGGCTTCGGGAGGTGGGTCCAGCGTTGGCGCAGTTCGAGGCGCTTCTCGACGTCGCGCACGGACGTGAAGTACTCCTCGAGCTTGGCCTTGTCCTCCTGGTTGACCTGGCTGGAGAGGCGCTTCGCCTCCTCGCGCACGGAGTCGAGGATCGAGGCCTGCACGCGGTTCTCCTGTTCGCGGCGCGTGCGGCGTTCCGCGGAGTCGCTGGCGAAGAGCTTGTCGAACAGCTCGGCCGGGTTGGTGATCGGCGGCACGCGGACGCCGGACTTTGTCCAGGCGAGCTGGCAGCCGCCGTGGATGCCGCCTTCGGAGCCGACGGTCAGGGAAGGGAAGCGGGTCTGGTGGCCGATTTCTTCGGCGAGGAACTGGTCGAGCGAGACGTTGCCGTCCGGACGGTTCTGTGCTTCGGAGTTGAGCACGCCGGAGAGGAAGGAGTGCACCGCGAAGTGGCCGCCCTTGACGCCGTGGTCGAGGCCGCGGAAGACGGTCATCAGCTCGCGGTGTTCCCAGATCGGCTCCAGCAAGGTCGTCTTTTCGAAATCACGCCCGGCGGTCTTCGGGAACAGCTGCTTGGTCTGGTAGCCGAGGAGGTTGCCGATCGCCACGAAGCGTCGGGCGCCGATGCCGGCCCCCTTGGACGTCTGCACGGTCGGGTTGCCGCTGAGGGCCTTCGCGCTGAGGGAGCATAGGCCCGGCAGTGCCAAGGTGGCGCCGAGGGAGCGGAGGATGAAACGGCGGCGATTCATGTCAGGGGCGGGCTAAAGGGGTAGTTGTATTTTGCGATATGCGGACTTCCCGAAGCGAGCCTTTCCTTGGAGGGGCAGGGTCTGCTTTTGAGGGTGCGGCAGGGTGCCGGTCGTCATGGACGGCGGCGTGATATGACTTGGGACAGGCCTGTGTGTGCTAAGTTCCATTTCCCTCGCTTTAATCCGAACAAAAAGGCCCGCCAGACGAGCTGGCGGGCCTGAGGGCCGGGATGGTGGGCGGCTTACTTCTTGGCGACGTCGAAACGGTCGAGGTTCATGACCTTCGTCCAGGCGGCGACGAAGTCATGGACGAGCTTCGTCTTGCCGTCGGCGCTGGCGTAGACTTCGGACAGGGCGCGGAGCTGCGAGTTGGAGCCGAAGACGAGGTCGACGGCGGTCGCGTTCCACTTCACCTGGCCGGTCTTGCGGTCGCGGCCTTCGAAGAAGTGCTCGCAGATCTTGGCCTTCTCCCAGACCACGGATTGGTCGAGGAGGTTGACGAAGAAGTCGTTGGTCAGGGCGCCGGGCTGCTTGGTCAGCACGCCGAGGCCCGGGAAGAGCACCGTCGTGTCGAGCACGCGCATGCCGCCGACGAGCACGGTCATCTCAGGAGGCGTCAGCGTGAGGAGCTGGGCGCGATCCACGAGGTTCTCCGCGGCGGGGCGGTCGAGCTTGCGGCCGAGGTAATTACGGAAGCCATCATACTTCGGTTCGAGCACGGCGACGGACTCGGCGTCGGTCATCGCTTGGGTCGCATCGGTGCGGCCCGGGGTGAACGGCACCTTGGCCGGCACGCCGGCCTTGGCGGCGGCGGCTTCGACGGCGGCGCAACCGCCGAGCACGATCAGGTCGGCGAGGGAGACCTTCTTGCCGCCGGTCTGGGCGGCGTTGAAGATCGCCTGCACCTTCTCGAGGACGGCGAGGACCTTGGCGAGTTCGGCGGGCTGGTTGACTTCCCAGTCCTTCTGCGGGGCGAGGCGGATACGGGCGCCGTTGGCGCCGCCACGCTTATCGCTGCCACGGAAGGTCGCGGCGGAGGCCCAGGCGGTCGAGACGAGCTGGGCGGTGGTGAGGCCGGAAGCGAGCAGGGTCTTCTTCAGCGACTCGATGTCGGCGGAGTCGATGAGGAGGTGGTCGACGGACGGGACCGGGTCCTGCCAGAGCTGGGCCGGGGGCACGTGCGGTCCGAGGCAGCGGGCGTGCGGGCCCATGTCGCGGTGCGTGAGCTTATACCAAGCCTTGGCGAAGGCGTCGGCGAACTCGGCCGGATTATCCAGCCAGCGCTTGGTGATCTTGGCGTAGGCCGGGTCCACCTTCAGTGCGATGTCCGACGTGAACATCATCGGCGCGTGGCGCTTCGACTTGTCGTGCGCATCCGGTACGGTGTCCTTAGCGGCGCCGTCCTTGGGCGTCCACTGGTGGGCGCCGGCGGGGGACTGGGTGAGTTCCCATTCGTAGTTCCAGAGGTTCTTGAGGTATTCGTTCGACCAGCGGGTCGGCGTGCTGGACCAGGCTCCTTCGAGGCCGCTGGTGATCGTGTCGACGCCGTTGCCCTTGCCGAAGGTGTTCTTCCAGCCGAGGCCCATCTCTTCAAGCGCGGCGCCTTCGGGTTCCGGACCGACATGGCCGTCGGGGGTGGCGGCGCCGTGGGCTTTGCCGAAGGTGTGACCACCGGCGATGAGCGCGACGGTCTCTTCGTCATTCATCGCCATGCGGGCGAAGGTGTCGCGGATGTCGCGAGCCGAGGCGAGCGGGTCGGGCTTACCGTTGGGGCCTTGGGGGTTGACGTAGATCAGGCCCATCTGGACGGCGCCGAGAGGGTCGGCGAGCTGGCGGTCGCCAGTGTAGCGCTTGTCGCCGAGCCATTCGGTCTCGGGGCCCCAGTAGATGTCTTCCTGCGGTTCCCAGACGTCGGGACGGCCGCCGGCGAAGCCGAAGGTCGGGAAGCCCATGTCTTCGAGGGCGACGTTGCCGGTGAGGACCATGAGGTCGGCCCAGGAGATCTTCTGGCCGTACTTCTGCTTGAGGGGCCAGAGGAGG
>CAIXQT010000149.1 GCA_903921665.1 uncultured Opitutia bacterium | reverse complement strand
GGCAGCACCACGTGCTGTCCTATGGCCTTGGCCTCCATTCAGCCGGACAGTGCAGGAACTTACCGCTCGGCAGGCGGATCCGCTCAGGCAATCGATGGGACAGATAAGCAGCTGAGGTCAGCGTGAACGAGTTTGGCGCCTCGCGGAGCAGCTCCTTGCTCGCCCGGCCACGCGGGAAGGCGAAGCGAAGGCCGATATCTGGATACATCTGGCGAAATACCTTCACCGCTGGGAGATAGTCCGCATCTCCTGAAATGATGACTGCCTCATCCAGGTCGCCTTTGCTGGCCTCACGCAGCAAGGCCATCGCGAGGGCAACGTCCGTGCCCTTCTCGCGCCAGATGCTCCCAGCGACCTCGCCTCCGGACGTCCTCACCTGCACCTGTTGCTGGGCGATCCGGCCGAGGATAATGGAAGGTCGTGGGCTTCCGTGGGCCGTAAGCGCACGCAAATAGGTCCGATGCCGCTGGAGCCTGCCAGGGTCGCTTATGTACAGATGTTCCGGCATGGCCGTGAAGTAATGGACTGAGCGCAGGGAAGCTCCTCCTCCAATTTCATGTAGGGTGGCGTCGGCTAGCCCCACGACATCGAGCCACTTTACTGTAACGTCGCCCGTCTCCTTAGCGAAAGCCGCAAGACTGTGGTATAGGTTAAACCCATCGATGAAGAATGCGGCCCGAGGGTTCATGCCACAAACCTCACAAAAGAAAAACCCCGCGGGTCGCAACCCGCGGGGGGCTGTGGGGGCGTGGCACTAAGTCCAGCATACCCACAGGGAGGAAGATGGAAGTGAAAGGCCAAAGAAGCCGCCCAGCAAGATTTATCATGTAAGCGGAAAGGCGGCACGCCGCGACGATGTCACGCGTGGTCTGCGGCTCAATCCGCCACCCCTAGGCAGAATGTATCAGTAAGAATAGAGGACTGAGTCGATGACTGCGTTGAGGGCTGAATCGAGGACTGAATAGATAAGCCAGCCACCCGAAACGACATCCCCTTGCCCACGTGTCACCGTGTCCCCTCGTCGCGGCCTCCGGCCGCGTCTGCTTCGCAGCCGTTCACCATGCCAGCAGTTCCCCCACGCGGCCTTCAGGCCGCGTTATAGTCAACGACGAGTGCCTTCTCCAGCACTCCGCCCAACATCGCCACAAACTCCTGATGCGCCGGCTCATGGAGATACTGCTTCTCCAGCGCCTCCTTCGAAGCGAACGTCAGCGTGAAGACATGGGTGAAGCCCTGGTCCAAACCTTCCGGGCTCACGTTCGTACCCCACTCAAAGGCCTGGATGGCCGGCAGCTTGCCCGGTAGCGCCTTAAACGCCTCCACCACCCCGCGCACCTTCTCCGCTGAGGCATCGGCCTTGAACTGGAAGATCACGATATGGCGGTAGGAGCTCATCCCCCCAGCGAGCCTGTTCCCCTCCTCCCGTCAACCCTAGGTAGGGATGACTGACGCGGGGACAAGTGGGCACGAGTAACGGTGACACGGGGACGATGCCTTTCCCAACCGCTAAAACCTGACATGGGCAGGCATGACCGGTTCGGTCATACACAAGCGCGCGGGCCAAGCGCACCTACCTTTACTGCCCGAGTTATCGCCCTATTCATCTTTGACCTCGAAAAGAAGGGGTCCACCGCAAGCCTATCGACATGGAACTCCGGGCTCTCCCGTTCACGCTTCAGCCTAAACGCAAAAGCCTGTGGAAGCATCTGCTTGGCGCGATCCTGATCGCCGCGCTCGGAGTAGCCGCGGTCTATTGGCAGTTCGCGCCGCTGGTCGGCTGGGCATTATTGGTGCTTGGCGGGCTATTGACCCCGCTTGCCGTCGTCCAACTCCTGCCAGGCGCCGCCTCGCTCACCTTGGATCAGGTCGGCTTCCATGTCACCGGGTTGTATCTTCGGACGACATACCGATGGGACGAAATCGAAGAGTTCGGCGTCTACTACCCTAACCCAAAAAACAAGATGGTCGGCTTCAATTTCCTGCCTGGCCGGCGGACGAAATCTTTAATCATGCAGAAGTCCCGGGAAGAGCTCGGCTACGAAGCTGGGCTGGGCGATATCTACGGCCACAGCCACGACGAATTTGCCGAAATGATGAACGCCTATCGCATCAGCCAAACCGAGCCACCCCGCCCCTAGGGAGGGTCGGGACCGCCTCACGACATAGGCGGCGTCTAGGTAGGGACGTGATTGCCATCACTTCCGTTCGCGGACGGACATATGCCTTCGCTGAACTTAACTAAGCCCCGACGACTTTTCACCTGCGGGCTCGAACGGCGGCGATGGCAATCACCGCCCTACCTTCTGCATTTGCTTCGCAGCAGTTCCCCCATGCCAGCATATCCCCGCGCGACCCCGTCGCGCTTGCCTCCACCTTTGCACATTTGCACAGGAGCTTCGCTCCGATTTGCGCTTTTTCACTTCATGTCCCGCCACCTGAAACGATGCCTCCGCTTCGCAGCCGTTCACCATGCCAGCAGATCCCCACGCGACCCAGTCGCGTCACACTTTCAACTGCGCAAAGCGGACGTGCAGCAAGGCCCGGCCCTTGGCAGCGAAGACGCAGGAGTCCTTGTCCGGCGAGAACTGGACGCCGTCACACTTTGCGAGCTGGGCGCGCTGGACGGCGTAGGCGCGGTGCAGAAGCACCGAGCGGACATGCTGCAGGATATCCTCATCCGGCTTCGCGAGGAAACCCGCCAGATCCTCGACCTCGATCACCAGACCAGGAAGACGCTTCGACATGCCCATGAACCAAAGATAGCGTATAGGAGCCGTAAAGACCTAAGAAGGCCGCAAGACACAGAGGGTCACCGACCATTTGTAGATTCGGATGCTATAGGGACTACCTATACCCAGCCCCTATGGCTCGTTGAAGTAAAGACATGGGGACTGCAGGCTGACCTTTGTATAGGCGGATACATCGCCGAGAAGATACTTCTGGCGGATGGCTTCGGGCGCTACTTTCCCGATGAACTCGATGCGGCCTTTGGCGTCTTCGGGGACAAGGTCGGTCCGGGTCGGATACTTGGTCGTCAGAGCTGGCATCCACTTCTCTGGCTCAAAGACTTCACGGACGACGCCTTCATAGACGGCAAAGACATACTTCATCTTGGAAGCACGACTAAGGCCGAGAACCCAAACCCCTCGGGTGATATCGTAGAGTTCAGCTGCGGGCATGCCGTGACGGTAAAGTTGATTCACCCGAATGAGGATGACTGGGTCCGTGATCTTCACCGGCTTGGCGGCGTAGTAGCCTTCGAGCTCGGATAACCTCTTACGGCCGAAGCGAAGGCTATCCTTGCCCACAACGCGATTAGTCAGGTTCTCCAGGCCCAGTAGGCCGATGGCAGCCGCCTCGATGTTATAGGCCTCCTGTTCTGAACGCAGACCGTGCGCCAACATCTCGATACGCGGCTCATGGCCCGCGGCGAAGATCTCCCGGATGCGCTTCACCTTCGGGTGGTCATCGTCCTCAATGAGATGATCCAGGCAGCGCTCCCCCTTCCCCTTCCCAATATAGAAGACCTTCCCGTCCCGCGGGTCGACGTAGAGGTATACGTAATACCCCAGCTTCTCGGCCATGCCGGGCTTCAGGGATCGGAGATGGGGAGGGATTGCCATCAGGGGTGTTATGGGAAACCTACTAGGAGAAGTCCCCTAGTGAAAGTCCTTTTCCTGAATACCCGGAAGAAGCATGTCGATTGCGGTGCGTTGGTTCGAATCGGCCGGCGCCCTGATGTCATCGTCTTGGCCGAGCTCCTCCAGGGCAGCCAAAAGCATTATGAGGCGGGCTTGGCATCTGCCGGCTACGTGCACCGCTCTCGCCCCACCCTTCATAGCCGCAAGCGACACGTGCGGATCTATAGTAAGCTCGAGCTGGAGACCGACGAGCGCTTCAGCCGGCAGGGTAATAAGCTCAAGAATAACTGGGTGATCTGCCGCATCGATGGAGTGACTATCTCGGCGGTCCACATGCCGACCAAGGGTATGAAAGAAAAGCCGTTCGATCAATTAAGGCCCTGGATGCGCAAACATGGCGATAAACGCACCCTCATGATTGGCGACTTTAACACCGACCCCGATAAGGATTCAATCTGGGGGCCGCAGCTCGTCGGCTGGGAAGCGCTTGGCTGGCGTAACCTCTGGGACAAGGCGCCGGGAGGCCCTAAGGCCTACACCTTCAAAGGAACCCGAAAGAGCGATAAGCCGAGACGCATCGACCACGCTTTCGCGGGCAAGGGACTCCCGAAGGCCCGCCTGATTCATCTCCCCGCTTTCCGCCTCAAAGGCCTTACGGATCACTCGGGGCTGCTGGTGGTGCTCTAGTCTGACTATTTATCCTCCGAGGTCGGGAGGTGTTGACCAAAGTAGCCAATGATGAGTTTGGCCCGGGATTCATCCCAGATGAAGTGGATGGACATGCATTCCTTGGGGTATCCGCCGCCCAAGGTGATGTGTTCGTCGAAGAGGGTCCGCTTGCCTTGGTATTCGAACCGATAGTGATCGCCGTGCACCCTGACCACGGTGTCGCTGACCATCGGCCGATAAAGATTCCCTAGGGCCGAATCCCTAGCGAGATCCTTCAGGCGATGCATGGGGATATTCTTGCCCGCGCGCTTCGTAGCGAAAGTGGCCAAGTGCGTCAGTGCTTTATCGAGCTTACCATCGTGCTCGTATAGACATTGCCCGGCATGCGCCAGAGCCTGAGGAAGTATCTCGATATGCTGGGCGAAATCCGGCCTGGCCAAGTGGCCATTGAGGATGTCAGAGGCCTTCGTGAAGGGCTTGCGCTCCGCTATCTCTGCGGCCGGCTTTTCAAAAGGCTTAATCTTTCGTTTGGAAACGAGGCCAGCCATCAGGGCGAAGGTCTTCTCCCGTAACGCGTCGGGGACGATCACCGAAATACGCGTGCCTGCTTGAATTTTTGCAAAGCGGATCCGGGCGACAGCATCATGCCCGATGAAATCGAGGTCGATGCCTTCTCCGTTTAAGGCAGCTCCTCCGTTATGCTCTAAGACTTTCGTCCGGACATGGAACCTCACCGTCTTGAGGGCTTCAGGCGGAGACTGATTGCAGGTATATTCCCATGTATCCATGGAGGGGCGTCGGAAGCCTAGTCTATCCCTAAACCCTGTGAAGCGGTTTCACTCTTTTCGCTATAATATCTACAACAAGCAGGGGGCCACTTCGTGGCCCCCTGGAGTCTCGCGATCAGGTCCTCGCTTACTTGCGAGGGCCGTTACCGCGGCCGCCGCCGGACGGATTGCCGGTGGTGCTCGGGTAGTTGCCGCCGTTACCTTGGTTGTACATGTGTTGCCTTTCTATCCTTGGGGTTAATCGGTTTCTCACGCCGCCAGGGCGGAAGGTTGTGAAATCCTATATTCGAGAAGCGATGACCAAGGCCAGCGGCGGGTTACTTCGATGCCGTAAGCCGTCGGGTTAAGGCCCATCGGGGAAATCATCTCCAGTTGGAAGGCGTTGTGCTCAATCATCGCCTTGAGCGTGGGGCGCGTGGCGACCTCAGCGCGCACAACATCCAGCCAATGCTGTTCTTCGCGCGCATCTGCCCCAGGCAAGCCGGTCATATAGTTGATGACGATCGCCACACCTGCCTCGGCGGCGGCATCCAAGAAGACGCTTAGCAACGCCGGAGACTGCGGCTTGTTGATGATTCCCTGCGAAGTTTCGTCGAGGGTCTCGAGACCGATCTCCAAGGTGCGCAGGCCTTCGCCATAAAGGCGACGCATGGCCTCACGATCAAAGCTGCTGTGCAACTTGGTGCACGCGCTCCACATGACCCGTCCCTTGATCATGGCCCCGACCTCACGCAGCTGATTAGGCACCAAGAGGCTGTCCTTGAAAGATACGACGGCAGCATGGGCCGCGGCCTGCTCGATGACCGGTTCCAACGCGGCCATGGAGAGCTTGCGGTGCTTGCCCTCGATCTTGGGGTAAGTGCAGAAGGAGCATTTCCCATAGGCGCAGCCGCGTGAGGCCTGGACGGGCAAGGTCAGGTTGCCCTGGACATAGGAGGCGAGATCGAAGGACGGCACCGTGGTGCCGTCCTCCTTGGCACGACGGGAGGCAGTTCCGGCCTTGAAGACTTCCGCGGGCCAAGGGGTGTCGCCGGCCACAGCGTCGAGGAGTTCAACCCAGGTCTTTTCGGCGTAGCCGACGACGAAACCATCGATGCCTTCTCCATATGCCGTGTCTTTACTGATACGCTCGGACAAGGCGGTGACATGCGCACCACCCCAGACGACTGGGACACCAGGCCAAACCGCATGGATCACTTCGGTGACGGCAAGTGCGGCGATGATCTGGCCGCTGAACATAACGGACAGCCCGACCATGTCTGGTCGCACGGCTTTTCCCAGCCGCTGGCGCACCCATTCTCCAAAGCTACCGGCGGCCATCTTGGTGGCGCACCCGACGACCTCCTGATGGGAGGCGGATAAGACCACCGTGCGGGACTCACGCTCATTGGCGGGCACGATGGTAGGCCAGTGGGCGGCACACAGTTCCTGCCACTCCTGGTAAAGCCGGTTCAGCTCCTTCGACGGCTTATCATGGTCGCCTTTAATCTGGCCGGAGGCGTGGGCCGACGTGATGCGTTCCTTGATCCATTCACGGTTCAGGTCCAGGACCTCGACCGTGTGGCCAGCACTTTCGCCCGCACCCTTGAGGTAGGCGGGACCAGCCATCGGGCCGCCAAAGTGCTTAAGGAACGGCGGGACGACGAGAAGCGACGAGGCCTTCGGCCGGGTGTCGCGTTCGGCCGGCAGCGGGGCGCCGTCGGTGGTGAGGTAGATGGAAGCGTCAATCATGACGCTAGGATCTTCCTGCGACGATTATCCGCCCGCAATCTGGCCTAGGCGCGGTCGCCGCCAACTAAGGCTCAGCGTTAACTATCGCGATTTTTACCCTTAAAATGACCAATAATTAACCCAATTTGCCTTAACATCTGTGCCGGCTTTTCATCGGCCGACCGTCTTTTCCAAGCCCAGTTTGATGCGGGCTACCTCTTCCTTGGGATTAAAAAACACGCCGAATTGTGCTTCGCCTAGCACCTGCAAGGATTCCAAGACGTCTTCCCAGTCGGCTTGGCTTTCGGAGTCGTGTGATGCCAGTTCTTGGATCGCGCAGTACATCTCGGGCAACGCCCACGCGATGACCTCTCCATCCATGATCCCATCGCGCGACGGTTTATCCATTTCCTGGATGATAGCTGCGTAGTGCCCAAGGCAGGACTGCAGGTTTCGGGCGCTATTTGGCTTCTCGAGAAACGCATGGTGCAGCGCGATGCGACCCATGGCCAAGTTGACGATGCTTTTGGGCATCATCGCCATCTTGTGTGCATCCGTGACAAGCCCGTCGGCGGTAGTGAAAGTGAAGCCGCTGTTTCGATTCCTCGGATCCTGGCGAATTTTCGTGAAGGGCTTGATAAAACGCGGATTCGTCATGAATCCGACTAGATAGCGAAGAGCCAGCGTGCGGTGCGCCTCAGATTCTGCCTTAAACCTCAGCTCATTAAGCAAATCATAAAGCAGCATGCCCGCCCTATCCGGATCACGCATACTTAAGTCGCCGCTCAAAGCTTTCCGGCCAAGGAGGTTGTTCCGTGACAAAAGATAAGCCCAGCCAAACGCCTGGTCCACGAGGATTCCGGACAGAGTGCGATCTTTCGCCTGACTTATCTTCGCAAGCACTTTGCCGGCTTCAGACATTCCTTCGTCGAAGTCGGCCTGGAAAGTCTCTGCCTCCTTGACCATCATATACGTATAGTGAAGAAGGCCAAAACGTGAGCGTGCGCAGTTCACCAATGGGCTGGACGAAATCTTGGCCTCGTCGCCACCGACATCTTTGATCACCCAAGAAACCAAGATTTCATCAACTGCCATGTCTCCTGCAGCGAGGATAGATAAGTCCCGCCACAGGCGGCCATTCCGAGGGTCCTTCTCATAATCCTGCAAGAGATCCTGGAAATCTCCGCATAGCTCCTTTAGTTTAGCCTCACTCCATTTTTCACCGAAATGCTTGCAGGCCTTAAAAAGCCTGAGCCACTTTCGGAAAACAGGTCTACTGGGACCCGGAAGATTGGCCGCATACTCCCGGCTTAAAGCGAAGAAACCATCGGAACGTAAAATCTTATCGTGAACAAATAACTGATATAACTCAGGATGGTCTTGGGCGAAAAACTTGAAGTTATGAGCTAGCGCCGGCACAAGGATGCGCCTTGCGGCGGCCAAAGTTATCGCATCGAAAGAAACTTCGGGAAGAATCGAGTGGGCCCGCAGGCATACCGCCACGAAGTGATTTAGGCCTGCACGATAAGAGACATGACCAGGCCAGCGCTTTTCATCCATACCGACAAGATCGGGGAGCAGCAGCCGAAAACCTGCCTCCCAAGTTTTCAGCGCGCCCTCAACTCTTCGATTACGAGCCAGCACCAGTTTCATTTTTTGGCTAGTCTCTGAGCCATCCCTGAATCGACCGACAAGCCTAAGCCCAGAAAGAAATTCTCCAAGGCTACCTGTCACGTCCCTAAAGAACGTATTGGACGACGAGGCATTCGCGCCAACTGAGCCAGTCTTACTGGTAGACAGCGAGCGTCGAAGCGCAATCGCGCGCTCCTTGGCCGACCTGGAGCCCTCATATTCGGCCTCGTCGACCGGGCACTCCTCAACCGCATAGTCATGTAGTTCCTTTAGCAAAGCCGTCAGCCGGAAATCTTTCCATCGGCGGGAATCGGTCGAGGGGGCGCTAGGCATGAGAGGATACTTCCGGCGGCCCAATCGCCGTCAAGCGACTCCCATCCTTCAATAAATCTTACATTCGCCAGTTAACGGGAAATATGAGTTTTATTGGGAAAATTAGCCCTCTTCGGCACATTTGTTAATGGTTTCGGGAAACTGGCTCGGTGCGAGCGGCCGAAGCCTTTCGGGCATACCTGGGCTCGGCAAAGTGTTCCCCATGAACCTCTGCAAATCGACGCTGTTCCAAGGCAAGGGCTGGACCACCCTGCGACCTCATGCCCGCGAAACCTTGCTGGCCGAACTGGCGCGTCTGGGTCCGATTATCCAGACGACTGAGGTCGCGCCGCGTGCCAACGCCAAGGCGGCCTTGGCGACCGACCAGGAGATGCAGCTCCACACAGATCACCCCCGAGCTCGCTGGATCAGTTGGGAATGCGTCCGTCAGTCCTCCGAAGGCGGCTACAGCTTGCTGAAGGACACGAAGCCGGCCCTGGACTCGCTGACGGAGTCCGAACGCGCCGAACTCCGAGCCTTGGCGATCCGC
>CAIXQT010000148.1 GCA_903921665.1 uncultured Opitutia bacterium | reverse complement strand
GTCCTCCCACATGATGATGGCGCAGATCCGCGCGGCGAACCAAGGGGCGTCATGGGACTCGGCCGCTTCCTGGTAATAACGTACGGCAAGGGCATGATCCTTGAGCTTGGTCTCAGCCAGTTGCGCCGCGCAGAGCAACAAAGGCGCCGGAGCCTTCGAGCGGCTGATGCCTTCGTCCAGTACGGCGATACCGCGGCGCGCATACTGCTGGAAGATTCGCTGCTGCGTCTCGGCCGGCACCTTGGCATACCCGCCTCTCCGGCGGATCTCCCAATGCGCCATGTCAAAGCCGATGGCATAACCGGTGTTCTCCCAGAAATAACGCGAATGCGGATCGAGCGCGCAGGCGGTGCGCATAAGCGCCTCGCAGCCGGGCCGGTCCTTACGCTCCCAGAGCACGTAGCTCCTGATCCAGGTGAGGTCGGCCACGACGGTCCGGAGGCCGCCAAGGATGCCGAGCAAGACGCCCTGACCGAGCGTAGGCTCGAGTTCCTTGCGACCGATCTCGGGAATGCTCGGACGGACGCTCCGCCAAGAAAGCTCCGAGAAAGTTCCCGCGCCGACGACCAGCAGCAGCGCAAGGCCTGAGGCGTAATACCGGCGCATCAGATTTCCCTCCGACGGAAGACGAGCGTGCCGATGAAAAGATAGGCGACCATGTACGCCACACCGGAGAAGGCGACTTCGGCCACGGCCTCGGCCGGGACACCCGTCGCGCCGAGCACAAGTGCGTCGCCGATGTTGAATTGCTGGAGATTAGGAAGCAGGCGCGTGCTCAGCCAAAGGAAAGCCCCGTAGAGTGCCGAGCCGGTCGGCTTGAGCACGGCGTCTTGGGCGATCCACTGGAGCTGCCCCGCCACGACCGCCAAGGAACCGACCACGACCGCGAACAGGAAAGTCCGCGCCAACGCGGAGACGGTCAGCACGATGGCGATGACGACGCCCAGCCGGAGCCACTGCAGCAAGGCAAACTGCCCCAGGCCGCTTGCGCTGAAGGTGACCGGCACCTTGCCTGCCTGTTCGGCGAGCGCGACGAGTTCCTGCTCTCGCGCCCACATCACCGCGCCGAGGAGCCCGGAGAGCACGACGACGAAGACGCCCAGGACGGCCCATGCGCCGAAGAACTTACCGAGCAGGAATTCCGACCGGCTGAGCGGCTTGGCGAGCAAGGTCAGCGCGGTCTTGTTGTCGATCTCGCTGAAGAAAAGCTGCGCGGTCATGACGACGGAAAGCACGGAGCCGAACAGGAACATGCCGCCGAAACCGAAATCCGCGATGAACTTGAGCTCACCGTGCCCGAAGTCGAAGACACGGAAGGAGACCGACGAAAGCACCATGGCGGCCCCCAGGACCATCAGGAAAGCGAAGAAACGCTGCCGGACCGCCTCCAAGAAGGTGACGCGGGAAATCCAGAGGGTGCGTTGCAAGGAGGGATTCATGTCAGGCGTCGCGGCTGCCGGTGACGAGCTCGCGGAAAAGGTCTTCAAGTGAGCGACGAGGATGGGTGACGGAAGTGACCCGCGCGCCATGGGCGGCCAGAGCGGCCTCGGCGGCCTCGCGGGCGGCCGGAGTCAGGGCTTCGATGGTCATCACATGGCGATCCCGCCGGGCGAGGACGTCTTCGACGCGACCCTCGAGCACCAGCTTACCCCGATCCATGATCGCGACGCGGTCGCAGACTTGCTCCACCTGCCCGAGCAGATGGGAACACAGCACCACGGTCTTACCCTTGTCGCGCATGGCATGGATCATCCGTCCGATGGCGGCCGACCCGACGGGGTCCACCCCGGCGGTCGGTTCATCCAGGATGACGAGCTCCGGGTCGTGCACGATGGCCTGGGCGAACCCGATACGTTGCAACATGCCTTTGGAATAGGTCCCGATCGTGCGATCGGCCGCATCAGTCATGGCGGCGAGGCCGAGCGCATCCTCGACGGCGGCGGAGAGGTCGGCCGGACGGACGCCGCTGAGGCGGGCGCAGTAAGTTACGAGTTCGCGACCACTGAGGAACTTGTGGAAGTAAGGAGCCTCCGGCAGGAAACCCGTGCGACTGCGGGCCGCCGCAGTGGCCGAAGGATGCCCGAGGATGCTGATTTCGCCCGCGGTGGCCGACACGAGGCCGAGCACGACCTTCAGCGTGGTGCTCTTGCCGCATCCGTTAGGTCCGAGCAAGCCGTAGACCTGTCCGCGCGGAATCTCCAAAGACAAGTCATCGACCGCGCGCAGCTTTAGCCCGCGGATGCCGATCTGGAAATCCTTCGTGAGGTGGCGGACGGAGATGGCGGAACTCATCGGCGGATGGCAAAATCACGGCAGGTGCGCAGACCGGAAAAGGTCTTGATCTCTTCGCCGCGAATATGTCCGTCGAGGGACTTGGCGATCTGATCGGTGAAGGCCTCGACCTCCGCCTGCACGCCTTCGGCATGCAGGTAGACCCGGCCATCGGCGAGGTTCTGGACGTAGCCGGTCACGTCATAGCCGCGGGCTAAATCGAGGACTTGGGCACGAAAACCGACCCCTTGGACATGTCCGACATACCAGACATCACGATGGGAGACATGGGTTGACATGACCTGGATTTATTGAAATATTTGACTCTCCCTCAATCACAGCAACCGCAATCTGACCATGAATCTCCCCCTCGCCGTATTCGACGGCCCAGTCATCTGGGTTGTGCTCTTCGTCGTCCTGCTCCTCTTCGGAGGCTCCAAGCTCCCCGAGCTCGCCCGCGGACTCGGCAAGGCCAAGAAAGAATTCAAGAAGGCTTCGGAAGAAGTCGAAGACGAAGTCCGTAACGCCGTCGAGGAAGACGAACGCAAGAAATTCCGCATGAAGCAGATCGAAGAAGAAGAACGTGCGGCGGTCCGCGCCAAGCTCGAGGCCGAAGAACGCGCCAAGCGAGCCCAAGACGGCAAGCAGAACTAAGACTCTAGGGGCCTGAAAAGGCCCCTTTTCATTTCCGATGTTCACAGGGTTAGTCCAGGGCGCGGCAAAGGTGGCCGACATCTCTACCCGCGAGGGAGGTGGCGCTCGCCTCACCCTCTCCCACCCACTCCTCTCTTCGGCCAAGCCAGGAGACAGCATTGCCACGAACGGGTGCTGCCTGACCGTCGTGGACCCCAAAGGCCATGAGGCCAGCTTCGACCTCCTTGCCGAAACTCTCCGCCTGACGAACCTTGGCGACCTACAGCCGGGCTCGGTCGTCAACATCGAGCCCAGCCTCCTGCCCACCGACCGGATGGGTGGACATTTCGTGACCGGACACATCGACGGATGCGGCGAGGTCGCCTTCTTCGGCCAAGATGGCGCCGATTGGCGGCTCGATATCAGCGCCTCCGAAACGTTCCTCCGGCACATCGTCCGCAAAGGATGTGTCGCCGTGGACGGCATGTCCTTGACGGTCGCCGACCTTATTCCGGGCGGCTTCCGGATCTGGATCATCCCACATACGCTCGAGGTCACCAACCTTGCCCGACGAAAAGTCGGCGACCGGGTGAACCTGGAATCAGACCTGCTGGCGAAGTACGCGGAAAAGCTGCTAGGCAAGGACTAGGGGCTTAAGCCGGTCCGGTCGAAGTCTCATTCAACCTTGCCTGTAACCTGGCGACGACGCCCTCGTCGGTCTCTGCCTCAGTTGCCCCCGGTTCTCGCAGCAAAGTGACTTCCACCTTTGAAAAAGGGACCGGCAAGGCGAAGCGATCCCAGCTGCGCATCCGCCAGCAAGAGTGGTAACGGATACCCATGATCACGAAGGGCGTCCGCGTGAGCCTCGCCAGCGAGACGGCGCCGGGCTTGAATTCCAAAGCTGGGCCCTTCGGGCCGTCCGGCGTGATACCGACGTGACATCCTGCTCGCATCGACCGGGTCAGCGTGATCAAAGCAGCCGCACCTCGGCGGTTCGAAGACCCGCGAACGGCGGTGATGCCCATCAGCCTGAAGAAGGCGACCAGCCAGGCGCCGTCCTTGCTCGTGCTGATGAGCGCCGTCACGGGCCGGCGGAAGTAGCGGTTGGCTATCCACGACGAGACGAACAGCTTATCGTGCCAAAGCAAGAGGACGACCGGCCCCTCCGTGTCGTCGATGCGGTCGACGTTAGATCGGAAGCGCAAGGTGGCCAACCACAGACGCAAGAACCCGGCCGCTGGCACGACCCAGATCCAATGGTACCACGGCACGACGGCCGGGGCGTCATTGGGATCTCGGGGGGTGGCGGACACGCCTCTCTATCTCACCTAACCACGGATAATTCAAACTATAACGCCGCCAGCCCCAGTGCAGCTCGAACCGAACCGCGGCGCAAAAGATGCATCAACGGGGTCGCGAAGCATGACGAATCGGTCCGCGCCCAAGCCTCCGTCTCAGCCGGCGACCGCCAGACGATCGCATCCACCTCGAAGCGGGCGAGCCGGGTCGGGTAATCTCCCTTCAGCACATAAGAACGGACGAACTCGTTCCCGAGGTCCGGGTGACACGGAGCGTAGTCGATTTCCGCCAGCTGCTCTGCCGAAACCATGATGCCGAGCTCCTCGTGCAATTCCCGGACGGCCGCCGTCTGGTAGTCTTCTCCGGCATCCACATGCCCGGCGCAGGATGAGCTCAACGCTCCCGGACAGTTGTCCTTGGCGTAAGAACGGCGCTGCAGGCAGAGCATGCCATCCGCCCGTAACCAGAAGATATGGATCGCCCGGTGCAGCAGGCCGCGGCGATGGATCTCCCGACGGAATTCCCGGCCGACGACCACGTCATGCACGTCGACGACGTCGAAGATCTCATCAGGGGATTGGCCGACTTCCGGAGGGTTCATCGTCCAAGATCCATGATGATGTTCCACCGCTTGGTCAGTTCGCGGTCATGCTTCTTCCAATCCGGATCCCAGGCGGCGAGCTGATTCCAGAAGCGGTCGGAGTGATCCATGTGACGACGATGGGAAAGTTCATGCAGGATGACGTGGTCATGCAACATGGGCGGCAGCAGCACGAGACGCCAATTCAAGGACAGCGTCCCCGCGGTCGAACAAGACCCCCAGCGCGTCGTCTGATCTCTCACGCTGACCTGCTGGACGGATACGCCGACCTTCGTGCTCAGGCGTTCGACGGCGAGCCCGAGGCCGGTCTCGGCCAACCGACGGATGACGCGGACCGCGCCGCGCTCCGGATCCACGGACGGCATGACCAATTGCACCTTGTCCTCGGTCTTGGAGATACGGATCGCCCCGCGAGCGCCTTCCGACATCTCGATCGCCAGCAGTCGTTCATCGAGCGTGACCCACGGGAAGCGACGGAGGTGCGAGGTAAGCGAAGGCTGCACGGTCCTTGCCTTCGCCAAGACCCTGCCCAACCAAGGCAGGTTATCCCGCAGGAAAGCCAGCGCAGAGGCATGCGTGGCGTGTGGCGGATAAGTGAGCACGACCTTAGGGCCCGGCTTCACGGACAGGCGGACGCGGGTGGCGCGAGCCGACACATTCGGCCAGACCTGCACGGCCTTGCCGTCGAGGTGGACGGTGATCGGCTGGTCGTCCTGCTCCATGCTCAGGCTCGCGTGGCGCGGAGCTCGGCTTCGGCGACGACGGAGGCGGTCTGCCGACGCAGCGCCGAATCGGGATCGATACCGGCATCCCGACATGCGGCGATCAGCGTGAAGAGCTGACGACCCGCTTCAGCTTCGTCCAGGCCGGCGGATAATGCGTCGACCTTGGCGACGTCGACCGTCGCGCCGGCATCGAGCTGCTTCTTGCGGATCTGCTTCCAGACCTCGCGGGCGGTCAGGATGGCATTCAGCGAAGGCGGCAATTCCTTGAAGACGGCGGGCTTCTGCGCGCCCTTCTCCTTGAGCTTGATCTGCTCCCACTGCGTCACGACCGCATCCGCGGTCCCGAGCTTGGCGCCGTCGCCGAAGACATGCGGGTGCCGACGGACCATCTTTTCGTTCACCTCGCGGGCCACGTCGTCGAACGTGAATTTCCCGGCTTCGGCCGCCATCTGCGCGTGCATGGCGACATGGAACAGAAGGTCGCCGAGTTCCTCGCGTAAGTTGGCGTCGTCGTTGCGGTCGATCGCCTGGACCAGTTCGGCGACTTCCTCGACCAGACAGTCGCAGATCGTGCGGTGCGTCTGCTCGCGATCCCATGGGCAACCGTCGGGAGCGCGGAGTCGGGCGGTGGTCTCAAGCAGAAGATCGATGCCGGGCATGCCGAGATGCAGAGGACAGGAAGGAAGGGAGTCAAAACGATTGCCAGAAGCCCCGGGAGCGTTTGGTTTAGGGCCAGTGGACAAGCTGACCGAAATCATGGACGCCAAGCGCCGGGAAATCGCCCCGTTCGCCCGTGCGGTCACGGATGCCGAACTGGCCGCCTTCTCCGGACGTCACCATGCCCCCGGCTTCCGCCAGTCCCTCCAGGTAACCGGCCGCCTGAGCGTCATCGCCGAGGTGAAGCGCGCGTCACCCAGCGTCGGCCAGATCCGCGAAGGCGTGGATGCCGTGACCCAGGCCCGCGCCTATGCGGCCGCCGGCGCCGACTGCCTTTCCGTCCTCACCGAGTCGAAATACTTCAAAGGCGAGCTGAAGGACCTCGTTCAGGTCGTCCAAGACCAGCCCAGCTGGCAGCGCCCCCTGCCCTGCATCCG
>CAIXQT010000147.1 GCA_903921665.1 uncultured Opitutia bacterium | reverse complement strand
TCGCCCTCGCGGCCAAAGCGGCATGATGATCTCCGACCTGCTTCCGCACCTGGCGACCGTCGCCGACGACATCTGCCTCCTCCGCGGGATGAACGCGGACAACCCCCAGCACGCCGGCGCCACCCAGCAATTCCACACTGGGACCTTCACCGAAGTCCGTCCTTCGATGGGTTCATGGATCAGCTACGGACTCGGGACGGAAAACCAGAATCTCCCGAGTTTTGTCACCATCCACCCGCAGGGTATCCGCACCTACGACAACTCCTTCCTGCCGGCCGCCCACCAAGGCACCAGCCTGACCGTACCGGCGAGTGCGCAAAGCCTGCCCATCGAAAACCTTGGCAACGCCTCCGAAAGCGCGGCGATTCAGCGCAAGCGCCTCGACCTCATCCAACGGTTAAATCGCCAGCTGAAGAGCGATGTCGTGGGCGATGAAAGCATGGAAGGCATGATCAAGAGCATGGAACTGGCCTTCCGCATGCAGACGACGACCCCGGAGATCGTCGACCTCTCCAAGGAATCCAAGGCGACCCTCGACCTCTACGGCGTCGGCGGCAAGGACACCGATAAGTTCGGCCGCGCCTGCCTCCTCGCCCGCAAGCTCAGCGAATCCGGCGTCCGCTTCGTACAAGTGAGCATCGGCGGCTGGGATCACCACGGCGACATCCGCGGCAATCTGCCCAAGCTCTGCGCGCAGACCGACCAACCCGTGGCCGCGCTCATCAAGGACCTGAAGTCACGCGGCCTGCTTGAAGACACGCTCGTGATCTGGAGCGGCGAATTCGGCCGCACACCATGGAGCCAGGATCTTAGCGGTAAGTCCCCTATCGATAAGCACGGCCGCGAACACCAGCCCGAGAGCTTCTGTTCTTGGATGGCCGGCGGGGGCATCAAGCCCGGCCTCACCTATGGCGAGAGCGACGAGATGGGTTACCGCACCGTCGCCGGCAAGGTCCACGTCCACGACCTCCATGCGACCATCCTCCACCTGCTCGGCGTCGACCATCTGAAACTGACCGCCCGCCACCTCGGCCGCGACTTCCGCCTGACCGATGTCTACGGCGAAGTCGTGAAGGAAATACTCGCCTGACCCGTCGTGCGGCTGCTTACCCCCTTACTCCTATCCGTGACCATCGGTCACGCCGCGGTCTCCTTCGAGTCGGAGGTGAAGCCGATCTTCGAGAAGCACTGCGTGGAGTGCCACGGGCCGAAGAAACAGAAGAGCGAGTTCCGGCTCGATGACCGCGAGGTTGCTCTGCACGGCGGTGACAACCACGCCCCGAACATCCTGCCGGGCAAGGCCGCCGAGAGCCCGCTCATCAAGTTCGTGACCACGGCTGACCGCGATACGCGCATGCCCCCGAAGGGCGAACGACTTTCCGCGGCCGAGGTCGATACGCTGAAGCGCTGGATTGCCGAAGGCGCGGTCTGGCCAGAGTCAGCCACCCTCAAGAAGACCGATCCGCTCGACTGGTGGTCACTCAAGCCCCTTGCCAAGCCCGCCCTGCCCTCCGGCGACGCCGCCCACCCGATCGACCGCTTCATCTCGGCCAAGCTCCAGCAAAAGAATCTGCTGCCTTCCGCTACGGCCGACGCCCGCACGACCCTCCGCAGGCTGAACTTCGACCTGATCGGCCTGCCCCCCACGGCTGAGGAATTCGCGGCCTTCGAGAAGGACGCGGCCCAGGACCTGCCCTCGGCCATCGGCCGCGCCGCCGACCGCCTGCTGGCCTCTCCCCGCTACGGCGAACGCTGGGGCCGCCACTGGCTCGACGTGGTCCACTACGGCGACACCCACGGCTACGATAAGGACAAGCTCCGGCCTAACGCCTGGCCCTACCGCGATTACGTCATCCGCTCCCTCAACGACGATAAGCCCTACGCCCGCTTCGTCGAAGAACAGCTGGCCGGGGACACGCTCTACCCGCAGACGGCCGACGGCCACATCGCCCAAGGCTTCATCTCTGCAGGCCCTTGGGACTTCATTGGTCACGCTGAACTCCCGGAGACCAAACTCGATGGCAAGATCGCCCGCGCCCTCGACCGTGATGACATGGTCTCGAACACGACCGGCGCCTTCCTCGCGACGACCGCCCAGTGCGCCCGCTGTCACAACCACAAGTTCGATCCCATCAAGCAGGACGACTACTACCGCCTCCAAGCCGTCTTCGCGGCGCTCGATAAGGCCGATAAGACTTTCGACGTGGACCCGGAGGCGGCCAAGCGTCGTGCCCCGCTGGTCGCCGAACGCACCCGACTCGACGGCGAGATCAAGGTCCTCAACGAGAAAACCGCTTCGACCGACTCCCGTCGGGCGGCCCTCATCGGCAAGCTCATCGATGAATTGAAGCAAGGCACCGCAGCGGTCGAACGCCCGGAATACGGCTACCACAGTGCGATCTCCAAGGAACAGTCCGCCACGAAGTGGGTGCAGGTCGACCTCGGCGTAGCCCGCGAGCTCACCGAGGTCATCCTGACGGGCTGCCACGATACCTATAACAACATCGGCGCGGGCTTCGGCTTCCCGGCCCGCTATAAGATCGAGCTCTCCGACGACGCTAAGTTCGCCCAAGGCGTGACGAGCATCGCCGACTTCACCGGCGCCGACGTCCCGAATCCCGGCGTGAAACCGCAACGCTTCCCGTTGGCCAAGCTGAAAGGACGCTACCTACGCGTGACGGCCACCAAACTGGCTCTCCGTAACAACGACTACATCCTGGCCCTCGCTGAACTCCAGGCCATCGACCCCAAGGGACGCAATGTCGCCCTGGGCGCCAACGTGACGTCGCTCGATAGCATCGAAGCCGGCCCACGCTGGGGACGCCTCAACCTGACCGACGGCTACTTCTACGGACCGAAGTCCGAACGCGATGACGCCCGCATGGCCGTGCTCGACCGTGAACGAGCCGAGATCCGTAAAGGGTCTGGCAAGGCGGATCCATCAGTGGAAAAGCAGTTGGCCGAACTGAGCGCCGCCCGCGCCAAGGTCGCCAAAGACATCGCCGCACTCCCCGCCCCGCAGGTCGCCTACGTGGGCACGATCCACAAGGGAACCGGCGCCTTCGCCGGCACGGGCGCCAACGGCGGCAAGCCCCGTCCGATCTTCATCTTAAAGCGAGGCGATGTCGGCAGCCCCGACAAGGAAGTCGGCCCAGGCACCCTGCCCTTCGCCAAGGAACTAAACTCGCAGTTCGAGCTACCTGCTGACGCCCCAGAAGGCGCCCGTCGCGTGGCCTTGGCCAAGTGGATCACCGATAACCGTAACCCGCTCACTTGGCGCGTCATCGTCAACCGCGTCTGGCATTACCACTTCGGCCGTGGCTTGAGCGATACGCCAAACGACTTTGGCCGCATGGGCAGCCTACCCACGCACCCCGAGCTGCTCGACTGGCTCGCCGTCGATTTCCGCGACAGCGGTCAGTCGCTCAAGAAACTCCACCGTCTGATCGTCACGAGCGCGACCTATCGTCAATCCTCCCTCGGCAACCCGGCCAACGAGAAGATCGACACGAGTAACGCCTTCCTCTGGCGCATGAACCGTCGCAAACTCGAAGCCGAAGCGGTCAATGACTCGGTGCTCTCGGTCGCCGGCAAACTCGACCTCACGATGGGCGGCCCGGGCTTCCAGGACTTCGTCATCGATAAGCCGCAGCACTCACCGCACTACGAATACGACCAACATGACGTCGAGGACCCGAAGTCCCATCGCCGCTCGGTCTATCGCTTCATCGTCCGCTCCCAGCCCCAACCCTTCCTGACCGTACTGGACTGTGCCGACCCTTCGATGTCGGTCGCCAGCCGCAACGAGACCGTCAACGCCCTGCAGGCCCTCGCGATGCGCAACAATCGCCTGACAGTCGCGATGGCCAAGCACTTCGCGGCCCGCGTGGCCAAGGAAGCCACCACCCCGCCCGCCCAGATCGACCTGGCCTTCGGGTTGGCGCTGGGCCGTCCGCCGTCCACCAACGAAGCTGAGGCGATGTCGGGCTACGTGCGTGAGCACGGCCTGACGAACCTCTGCCGACTCATCTTCAACCTGAACGAATTCAACTTCATCGACTGACCATGAACGACTCTCCTTACCATCGTCAGTCCGGCGTCACGGCGATGAACCGTCGCGATTTCCTGTTCTGCTCCGGGGGCGGCCTCGGCGGAATCGCCCTCGCCAGCCTGCTCGGACAGGAATCGCTCCTCGCCGCCACGCCGACCAGTGGCGTCCTCCATGCCCCGGCCAAAGCGAAGCGAGTCGTCCAACTCTTCATGGCTGGCGCCGCCAGCCACGTCGACATGTGGGATTACAAGCCGCTCCTCGAGAAGAAGCATGGCGAGAAATGGGACCCAGGTGAAGCCGTCGAACTTTTCCAGAGCAGCCCCGGCTCGACCTTCGCGTCGCCATGGAAGTTCAAACCCTACGGTAAGTCCGGCAAGATGCTCAGTGACATCGTCGCGCCCATCGGCGAGGTCGCGGATGACATCGCCTTCGTGCATAATGTCGTCGGGCGTTCCGGCGTGCACAGCCAGGCCACCCTCTTGCAGTCCACCGGCTTCCTGATCCCGGGCTACCCGAGCATCGGCGCTTGGGTGAGCTACGGCCTCGGCTCGCTCAACGACAACCTCCCGACCTTCGTCGTCCTGCCAGACATCCGCGGCTTACCGTCCAATGGCCAGAAGAACTGGGACTCCGCCTTCCTTCCCGGACAGAACCAGGCCACGCAGGTGCGCGTCAACGCCCCAAAGCCCATCGCCGACCTCTCGCCGCCTCCGGCCGACTACATCACGCCCACCGGCGAGACCGCCGGACTCGAGCTCCTCGGCAAGCTCAACCGAGCCCATGCCGATTCGCATCCGGGCGACCCGCGTCTCGAAGCCCGCATCCGTAGCTACGAGCTCGCCGCCAAGATGCAGCTCGCCGCGCCGGACGCGCTCGACCTCTCCCAGGAATCCGCGAAGACGCACGCCCGCTATGGCATCGATAACTCAACGAAGGTCTGGCCTAAGGAGATCAACGTCGCCGAGGAACAGGATGCCTTTGGCCGTAAGTGCCTGACCGCCCGACGTCTCCTCGAACGCGGCGTCCGCTTCGTGCAGATCTGGTCCGGCAACGACAACGGCTTCCCCCGTCGCAACTGGGACTCGCACGAGGACATCGCCCGCGACCACGCTCCGCTCTCGCTCGGCATGGCCAAGGGCACCGCAGCCCTCATCCAGGACCTCAAAGACCGCGGCATGTTCGAGGACACGCTGATCATCTGGACCACCGAGTTCGGCCGCATGCCGTGCGCCCAAGGCGGCAAGGGACGCGACCACAACCCCTTCGTCTTCACCAACTGGCTCGCCGGCGGGGGCATCAAAGGCGGCGTCTCCCACGGGCAGAGCGATGAATGGGGCTACAAGCCTGCCGACCGTTCGCACTTCACCCAAGGCTATGACATCCACGCGACGGTGCTCCATCTCCTCGGCCTCGATCACGAGAAACTCACCTTCCGACACAACGGCGCCAACCGCCGCCTCACGGACGTCCATGGGCATGTGATCAAGGAGATCCTAGCGTAAGGAAGTTCTTAGTTCTTGGTTCGTTGTTCTTGGTCCCGAAGGCAGGGAACTTGACCCTGCTTCCGTCTGTCCCATGAGTATCCGCAGCGTCCGCCCCGAACGCCTTCCCCCTTTCCGTACCTCACCATGCCCTCCCCGGGATACCTCTCCAGAGTGTTTGCGCTCTTCGCTCTTAGCCTGAGCCTGACCGGCATCGTCCGCGCGGCGGAGCCCTACGAAGCCTTCATCCAGAAGCATTGCTCCCGCTGCCACGGTCCCGAGAAGGAAAAAGGCGACCTACGCTTCGACAAGCTCTCGCGCGATTTCAAACTCGGCG
>CAIXQT010000146.1 GCA_903921665.1 uncultured Opitutia bacterium | reverse complement strand
TCCGTCGCCGGCGGCCCGGTGCCCCTGCTCCTCAAGATCGCCCCGGACCTCAATCCGAACCAGCTGGCCGACATCGTCAGCGTCGTCGGCGAATGCGGCTTCGCCGGCATCATCGCCACGAATACCACGATCACCCGCCCCACGGGCACCGAAGCCTGCTCGCCCGGCCGCGGCGGCCTCAGCGGCGCCCCGCTCCTCGAACGCTCCCTTCAGGTCGTGCGTTTCCTCGCCAAGGAAGCCGACGGGCGCATCCCGATCGTCGGTTGCGGCGGCATCCTGTCCGCCAAGGACGCCGGACGCTTCATGGACGAAGGCGCGTGCCTCGTGCAGGTCTACTCCGGCCTCGTCTTCCGCGGCCCGGAACTCGCCCGCGAAGTCGCCGAAGGCCTCGCTTGGCGCCAGCGCCCTTGGGCCTGATCACTTCGTCGGCACGACGGGGATGTGCACTTCCGACTGCTTGAAGAAGAAGGGCACGAACGGGCTGTTCCAGTAGACCGCGTAAGGTTCGCCGGCTGCTTTCACGTCCGTGCGCTTGGCGAGCCAGGCGCGCAGTTCGGCCAAGCCCTCGTCGTAGTTCTCACGGCTGTACGAACCGCGGATACCGATCGCGGCCACGCGGCGTTCGGGCACCGACGACAGCTTCACCTGCGGCGTCTCCGCGAGGTCGGCACGCTTGGCCGAGGCGTCGTCCATGTAGAAGACCATCGTGCCCGGCGTGATGCCTGCTTCGACCGGCGCGGTCATCGGGATCTTGTTGGAGTCGATGTAGCGGAAGAGCTTCATGAACAGCCCGTTGTCGCCGGCGAAATAATCCTTCGAGGATTCCGTGCGCATCCAGCGGGCCGCGGGCAAGGTCTTCAGCTCAAGGTCGCCGGGGGAGGTGCGAGGATAGGCTTCGGACACGCCTTCCAGCTTGGCCGAGGCGGCGGCGATGGCGAGGGCAACCCAGAGGAACGTCTTCATAAGGTCATTAAAGCGTCTGCCGACCCGCTTCCAATCCCCGAAACCTGCGACCGCCCTTGCCACGGCTCCGGGAGTTCCTTTGCTGGACCCATGGGCGAAACGAACGAAAAGACCACCTTTGCCTCCCGCCTAGGCCACAACTTCCTGACGGGACTCTTCCTCCTCCTGCCGATCGGCCTGACGCTGTACGTGGTGTCCGTGCTCCTCGACCTGATGGGCAAGTTCATCCAGCCCGCCCTCGAGTTCGGCCTGACCTGGTTATGGCATAATTCCAAGACCACGCCGCCCGACTTCACGATGGGCCTTTACCGTCAGCTCGTGGTGGTGTCGTCCGCGGTGGTGATGATCTGCATCCTCGTCGTCGTCGGCTACCTCTCCAAGCGCCTCTTCGGCAAGATCCTCCACCGCTGGTTCGCGACGGTGCTCGAACGTATCCCCGGACTCGGCTCCCTCTACGGCACGATCCGCCAGATGGTCGACGCCCTGAGCGGCCGCAACAAGGACACCTTCCGCCGTGTCGTCATGGTCGAGTTCCCCCGTCCGGGCATGTGGACCATCGCCTTCGTCACCCACGAGCAGCCGACGGTCTTCAGCGAAGCCATCGGCAAGCAGGTCGTGAACGTCTTCATCCCGGCGGCACCCGCGCCGACCACCGGCGTCATCCTGCACCTCGCCCCCGAGGAAGTCCGCGAGACGAAGCTGACCGTCGGCGAAGCGCTCGGACTGCTGATGAGCTTCGGCTCCGTCGTCCCCAAGCCGGAAAGCAAGGAGTAGGCCGGATGTCCGCGTCGAGCCTCCGCTGCCTGGTGCTGGGTCGCGATCCTTCCGGGGAGTCGCACTCCTTGCTCACGCTGCTTGAACCCGCCGAAGGCCTCGTGCGCTGCCTGATCCGCACCCACCGCGGGAACGGCACGACCTTGCCCGACCTCTTCGACGAAGGCGAAGTCAGCCTCGAACGCGCCAAGGACGGCGGCATCCGCTTCGCCCGCGACTACCGCCTGCTCACCCGCCGCGCCGGCCTCGCCCGCGACCACCGCACGCTCGAACGCGCCTGCCGCCTCGCGTCGATGCTGCGCAAGAACCCGCCACCGCCCGAATCCGCCGAAGTCTGCTACCGCATCGCGCTGGAGACCTTCGACGCCATGGCCGCGCGCCCGCGCGCCGACTGCGCCTATTTCAAGAGCCTCTGGCTCATCCTCAAGGACGGCGGCTGGGGCGTGCATGAGCAATGGTTCACGCGGCTCGGCGCCCGCCAGGCCCATGCGGCGGCGATCCTCGGCCAACCGCTCGACGGGCAGACGACCGACGAAGAGACCGTCGCGGCGCTTTCCGCCGACCTCGAACGCTGGTCCGCCGGCGAGGCGCATTTCGTCCTGCCCTGATGCGCATCGACATCAAGGCCAAGCGCGTCGAGCTCAGCGCGCAGGAGTTCGCGACGTTCCGCCCGGGCCCCGGCGCGGGCGCCGGCGGCGCCCCGTGGCGCGCCGAGGCCGGCCGCCAATGGCACGAGACCATGCGCAAGGTCGCCGAAGCCGAAGGCCAAGGCTGGCAGTTCGAACGCACCATCGCCTGCGAAGTCGGCGCCCTCGGCTGGACGATCGCCATCACCGGCCGCGCCGACCAATGGCTCGAGACGACCGACGAGATCCGCATCCGCGAGATCAAGACGATCAGCCTGAAGCTGCCGCGCAAACCGGAGTTCCTCGTCGGGCGCTTCGCCCATCACTTCCTCCAGCTCGCCGCGTACTGCCATGCGGCCCGGCTTGCGTCCGGCGCCCGCGAGGTGAAAGGCGAACTGATCTTCATCGACCCGGCCGACGGCACGCGTCAGCCGGTCGCCCTGCCCCGCTCCGCCGAAGCCGACCTGCTCGAACAAGCGGAGACGCTCGCCGCGCACGCCGAGAACCGCCGCGCGAGCCACGCGCGCCTGCTGAACCTTCCGGACCGACTGCCCTTCAAGGAGCCGCGCCCGGAATGGCTGCAATGCTGCGCCGACCTCGACCAGGCCGGGCTCGATTCGCCGACGCGGCTGCTCGTCGCCCCGACCGGCTTCGGCAAGACCTCCGCCGCGCTCCGCCACGGTCTCGGTCTGCTCCGCGGCGGCCGCGCGGGCCGCCTGCTCTACCTCACCGGCAAAGGCACGGGCCAGATCCAGGTCCTCTCCGAACTCCGTCGCCTCGCCCGCAGCAACGAACTGCGCGCCGTGCTCCTCCGTCCGCGCTCGGAACACGAGGTCGAAGGCATCACCGACGATCCCGAGCAGATCCGCCGCAACTGGGCCAACGCGAAGATCGACCCGCAGCATCTCCTCGAAGAAGCCGCCGATCTCCGCCGCATCCGCGAGATCGGCCGCATCGCCGGCGTGCCGCCATGGGACATCACCAAGGCGATGCTCGCCCACGCCGACGTGGTGATCTGCGACTACAACTACGTCTTCTCGCCCCGCAACCGCGCCGCCCTCGAGACCGTCCCCGGCTGGGACATGGCCGACACGGTGCTCATCGTCGACGAAGCGCATAACCTGCCTGACCGCGCCGCCGAGTGCCTCTCGCTGCGCGACGAGGAACAGGCCGCCGCCGACTTCGCCTTCACCCTCACCCGTTTCCGGGCGCCCGAAGCCTGGTGCCAGACCGCGCAGATGTGGGCGGACTTCCTCCACCGCTTGCCGAAGGCCGATGCGATCTCGCCCGACGACCGTATCGAGGCGATGGCCATCGCCGAGCGCATGTCCGTCCTCGCCGCCGAACACCCGTTCAACACCGACGACCTTCCCGACGCCGCCAAGCAGGCCGTCTGGAACGCCGCGACTTGGTCCGAGCGCCTCGAAGCCGCCGACCTCGGCTGGCTCCTCTGGTCGCCTCGACCCGGCCTGCTCAGTCTCGATTGCCTTTCCGCCGCCAAGGCCACCGGCGAACGCCTCCGCGCCTTCGGCCACTCGCTCCTGATGACCGCGACGCCGGGTCCGCGTGGCTCGCTTGCGGCCGACTGCGGCCTCGACCCCGACAACCTCGTGATGGTCAACGCCCTCGCGCCGTGGCGCCAAGGGGCGTACACCGTCGCGATCGACGGACGCGTGGACACGCGCCTGAAGACCCGCGAAGGCCACATGGCCCGCACCGGAGCCGCTCTGCTCCGCCTCTCACAGGAAGGCGCGGTGGCCGCGTTCTTCCCCTCATACAAATATGCCGAAGCGGCGGTGAAGGAAGTCCGCGACCTCGACCCGAAAGCCGATGTCGCCCTGCAGCCCCGCGGACTCGGGCCCGACGGCACCGCGCGTTTCGTCGAAGACTCCCTCAATCGCTACACGATCCTCTGCCTCATCCTCGGCGGCTCGCTCGGCGAAGGCGTCGACATGCTCGGCGGACGCATCCGCTCCGCCGTCGTGATCGGCCCGGCCCTCCCCGAGGTGAACGCCCTGCAGGAAGCGCGACGCAAGATGTTCGTCGAAGCCGGCGCCGAGGACGCGTTCTCATTGGCCTACGTCCGCCCCGGCATGCGGAAAGTAAACCAGGCGCTCGGCCGGCTCGTCCGCGCTCCCGGCCATTCGGCGCGCGTGCTCCTGCACTGCCGCCGGTTCGCCGACGAGGCCTATCGGAGCCTGCTTTCGACGGAGTACGGCGACCCGCAGGTGCTGACCGACGATGCCGAGTTCGTGCGTTGGTCCGCCCGCAGCTGATCAGACGCGACTGATGACGCGGCTGGCCGGGTAGCGGATCTTCTTCAGCGAAGCGTACTTGTCTTCCGACGAGCGGTAACCGACGGCGCAAGCGACGACGACTTCGTAGCCGGTGCCCTTCAGTCCGAGGATCTCGGTGTAGGCGGCAGGATCGATGCCTTCGAGGGCGCAAGTGTCGATCGCGAGAGCCGCGGCAGCGCCCATGAGCTGACCCAGGGCGATGTAGAGCTGACGAGCCGCCCACTCCTTCTGACCTGCGGCGTCCTTACCCTTCACCACGCCACCGATCATCATCTGGCGGTAAGGTTCGAGGGCGGCGGGGTCGGCCTTACGGTCGGCGACCATCTGGTTGAAGAAATCATTCACGTCCTGCTCGGTGACTTCCGTGCGGCGGGCGAAGACCACGAGGTGGGAGGCGTCGGTGACCTGCGTCTGGTTCCAGGAGACCGGGCGGAGCTTGGCGCGGACGGCCGGGTCGTTGATCACGAGGAACTTCCAGGGCTGGAGGCCAAAGGACGAAGGCGTCAGGCGGAGGGACTCCTCGAGCGCGGCCCAGGTGGCGTCCGGGAGCTTGCGGGTGTCGAAGGCCTTGGTGGCGTAGCGCCATTCCAGGGAAGCGAGAAGTTGGGCAGGCGTCAGGGCGGCGTTCATGAGTGACACCAGACAACCGCGCCCCGCCCTGCTTGTCAAATCAGGCGGGCGAAAGCACGCCGCCGGAGAGCACGAAGCGACGGCCGGCCCGTTCGGCGAACTCGCGGCTATGCGTGACCAGGATCAGCGCGGCGCCGCGGTCGGCGACCACGCCCAGGAGGAGATCCATGATCTCGACGCCGGTTCGCTCGTCGAGGTTGCCGGTCGGTTCGTCGGCCAGGATCACCGAAGGATCGTTGACCAAGGCGCGGGCGATGGCGACACGCTGGCATTCGCCGCCGGAAAGCTTGGCCGGCAGGTGCTCGAGGCGGGCGCCCAGACCCACCTGCGTCAGCAAGGCACGGGCGGCTTCGGTCGCGGCGGAGGCGGGCGTGCCGGCGATGTGCGCGGCGAGCGCGACGTTCTCGAGAGCGGTGAGCTCCGGCATCAGCTGATAGTTCTGAAAGACGAAGCCGACGCCACGACCGAGCGAGGTGCGCGGCGCGACGAGGCCGGCACCTGGCGCGAGGATACGGATTTCACCCGCGTCCGGCTGGTCGAGGCCGCCGAGCTGCTGCAGCAGCGTCGTCTTGCCCGAACCGGAGGAGCCGCGGATCGAGACGGACTCGCCGGCGAAGATCTCGAGCGAGACGTCCGTCAGCACCGGCAGACGGCCGGCGGGCGAAGCGAAAGCCTTGGCGAGGCCGCGGGCCTGGAGGACGAGTTCAGGCATCGCGCATCGCCTCCGAGGGTTTGCGACCGGCGGCCCAGAGCGCAGGCACGAGGCCGGCGATCGCCGTGGTCAGCAGGGTGAATGCCGCCGCGATCACGAAATCGGACGCGTCGTAATGCAAGGGGACCTTCGAGAACTGATAGACGTTGGCGACCATGTCACCGCCGCCGAACAGGCCGTTGATCGAGCTCAGGATCCCTTCGCGGAAGGACAGGATCGTCCAGGTCAGCAGGAAGCCGAGGAGCGTGCCCAGCGCGCCGATGAGCAGGCCCTGCAAGCCGAAGAGCGCGACGACCTGCCAGCGAGCGGCGCCGAGGGAGGCGAGCACGCCGACCTCGCGGGAGCGGCGGATGACGGCCGAGAAGAGCGTGCTGCCGATCGAGAACGACGCGACGAGCGTGATGATGAACATCAGGAAGAAGAGCATCGTCTTCTCGAAACGGATGGCCTCAAGGAAGTCCTTCTTGATGTCCTGCCAAGGACGGAAGCGGAGCCCGGGGTGGCCGACCGCAAGGCGACCCGCCGTCTCGGCGGCGAGCGTCGGCTCCTTGAGGCGGAGCGTCAGCCCGTGGGCGCGCGGACCGAGGTTCCAGATCTCACGGAAGCGACGCAGCGGGATGAGCGCGGCGGCGTTATCGACCTCGGTGAAGCCGGTCTGAATCACCGCGCACACCTCGAATTCGGCGGGCAACGGGGCTTTGCCCTTCTCGGCGCGTTCGGCCATCGCGGGGGACCAGACCTCGATGCGGTCGCCGACGCGTACGCGCAGGGCGCGAGCGAGGCCGACCCCGAGGATGATGCGCCCGTCGTCGAGGTCGTTGAAGCTGCCGCCATACACATACTTGCGGGCCGGCTGGCTCGGGTCGGTCGGGTCGATGCCGCGCACCTGGGCGATGCCGGAGAAGTCGGCGTTGCGGGCGAGCGCGGGACCTTCGGCGAAAGGGGCGGCCGAGGCGACCTCCGGGCGGGCGGCGAGCTGCTTCGCGAGCGCTTCGGGATTTTCGATCGGCGCCGGGCCGGTGACGAGGCAGTCGCCGAAGGATTCGCGGATGCGCAAGCGGTGCTCTTCGCCGAAGCCGTTCATCACCGTCTGCACGACGAGCAACGAGGCCACGCCGAGCGCCACGCCGAGGATCGACACCGTCGCGAACGCGGGGAAGCGCTTACCGGGAGGAAAGAGCTGGCGGAGGGCGAGATGGAGGAACCAGGGCAAAGGAAAAGACTCAGGCCTGCGCTTCGGGCGCGAGCGTCGGGAACAGGATGACGTCGCGGATGTTGGCCGCGCCGGTCAGCAGGATCACCAGGCGGTCGATGCCGATGCCGAGGCCGCCCGCGGGGGGCATGCCGTGCTCGAGCGCGAGGAGGAAGTC
>CAIXQT010000145.1 GCA_903921665.1 uncultured Opitutia bacterium | reverse complement strand
TGCGGCCACGGTCGCGAAGCTGGCGGAGCCGACCGGTTCCGCCGTCCTTGAACTGCTACGTGGCAACGCGCTCGTCCGAGTCGAGACCGCCGACGGCCGCTGGACGCGCGACATCCATCTGCCTCCGGCCAAGGGTCTCGACGGTAAGATGGTCCGGGTCGACGCCGGGGCCGGCTATGGGTCGACGATCCACTATGGCGCCAGCCGCGTGAGCGTCAGCCGTGGGCAGAGCCTGGCCTTCAAGTGCGTCGACGGTCGTTGGTTCCGCGAGGGTGAGCTGGATAACAATCGCCTGCTTTACGCCACCGATGCGTGGAGTGCGGATCTGCCCGCGGAATGGCTGCGTCCCGGCCTGCGTCTGCGTTTCCGTAAAGGCCGCGCCGAAGGCGAGCTCGCCGCGCTCGACATCGGCGCGCCGACGCAGCTTTTGCTGCATACGATCGACCTGGGCTTCCTGACGACCCCGCGCGGCGCGTTCGGGTTCGCCAAGGATCCCGAGGCGCATCGCGAGTATTTCCAGACCGTCCCCGCCAGCCGGCTCATCGTCAGCCAGTACGCCCCGCTCCATCTCAAGGAAGTGATGCTGCCCACGGGCGTGCTGCTCAAGGACGTCGATCCGAGCAAGGGCGGCTGGCATGAAGGCGCGATGCGCCAGCACATCGGCAAGGAGCTGGTCTCGCATGGCATCGACAACGCCAACTACGGACTCCACAGCACCGCCGGCGCCGGCGAGAAGGGCCACCCTTACGCGGTCGCCCAGCTCGCGGCGCATAACAGCCGCGGCGTCTATTCCAACGGCGTGCAGGTCCACGGCGGCTCGGGCGGTAACGGCATGGTGACGCTCGATGATTCTCTCGGCAACGAGTTCAGCCACGAGGTCGGCCATAACTACGGGCTTGGTCATTACGTCGACGGCTTCAAGGGGTCCGTGCATCGCCCGGCCGACCAGATCAACTCGACCTGGGGCTGGGACGCCGACAAGCGGCGCTTCATCCCCAACTTCTCTCCGCTGCGCACCGGCAAGGACGCCACGCTTGAAGGGCAGTCACAGCCGCCGTTCGACGGGCGTAGCTTTGGCTTCGACGCCATGGCCGGCGGCGCGCCGTTCTCGTCTTTCAACCGCTTTACGCTCTACACGCCGAATACCGCAGCAATCATCCAGAAGTTCCTCGAGTCCAAGGCGGTCTTCGACCCGCTATCGCCGACGGGCTTCAGCAAGTGGAACGAGCCGGCCGCACGCATGGAGCCGTTCAGCCATCGGATCGCGACGGGCCGCGCGATCGGCGCGCCGATCAAGGGTCTGAGCGAGGGGAGTCTCGCCAAACTCCTGTCCGAGTATGAACGCGTCGAAGTCTCGATGAGCGACGGCAATTGGATGAAAGAGATTCCCCTGCCGCCGGCCTCCGCCGCGAACAAAGGACGCTCCGTTTCCATTGTCCATGCGGCCGGCTATGACTCCGTGCTCTTGATGAACGGCGAACAGGTCAAGGTCTCGCGCGGTTTCGCCCAGACCTATGTCTCCGACGGCAAGAAGTGGCAGGAGGGCAAGGGGAACGAGGGTTCCTTGGAGCGTAAGCCCCAGACTTTCGGCGCCCCGGTGGTCACGTTGCTCGGCTATTATGATCCTTCCGGCCAGCTGACGAGTTACGCTTATCCGGCCCTGCATGGCTCCCTGGGTTTCT
>CAIXQT010000144.1 GCA_903921665.1 uncultured Opitutia bacterium | reverse complement strand
GACGAGTTCAAGATCGACCGCAAACCGAACCCGCACCTCTCCTTCGGCTTCGGCGAACACCTCTGCCTCGGCGCCCCGCACGCCCGCCTGTTGCTGCGCACGCTCCTCCAGAAGTGCGTCGAACTCGTGGGCACGATGGAGGTCGTCTCGGCGGAGGAGCGCGTGGAGGTCGAACACGCCTACGAGCGGAAGCTGGGGTACGAATCGCTGGTGCTCCGGATCCGCCCGCGGGGCTGAACGGGGTTGCCACGGGACGAGGGCGGAACTACGCATCCTTTGCCCCAACCTTCGCCTACCCGCGGGGTTTCAAAGGCATACCCCGCCATGTTCGCCTTCAGCCTGACCATCTTCTGGGGAGCCTGCCTGCTCTTCCTCGTCCAGCCGCTGATCGCGCGTTTCATCTTACCTTGGTTCGGCGGCGGCCCCGCGGTCTGGACGACCTGCATGCTGTTCTTCCAGTTGCTGCTCCTCGGCGGCTACGCCTACGCGCACTTCAGCATCAGCCGCCTGACACCTCGCCGGCAGGTCATCACGCACCTTTGCCTGCTCGCCCTCGCGGTCGCCCTCCTGCCGATCACCCCGGCCGACCAATGGAAGCCGACGGACGGTTCGCACGCCGCCGGCCACATCCTCCTGCTGTTGCTCGCCTGCCTTGGACTGCCCTATCTCGTACTCTCGGCCACCGGCCCGTTACTCCAGGCTTGGTTCAGCAAAGCCAACCCCGGCGTCTCGCCCTATCGCCTCTACGCGCTATCCAACGTCGGCTCACTCCTCGCGCTGCTCGCCTACCCGTTCGTGCTCGAGCCGCAGCTCGGCCGCCAAGCCCAGGCCAATTGGTGGTCCGTCGGGCTCGCCCTCTACGCAGGACTCGCCGGTTGGTGCGGCTATAAAGTCTGGAAGAGCGCCGGGGCTGACGCGCCTGCGACGGCGGCCGACGACGGCGGCGAAGCGCCGACGCTGATGCGCAAGCTGCTGTGGTTCGCCTTGCCCGCATGCGGCGTGATGCTGCTCCTCGCGATCACCAACAAGCTCTGCCAGGACATCGCCGTCGTGCCCTTCCTCTGGGTGCTGCCGCTCAGCCTCTACCTGCTCTCGTTCATCATCAGCTTCGACAGCCCTCGCTGGTATCATCGCGGCTTCTGGTTGCCGCTGCTCGTCTTTTTCCTCGTCACGGTGACGTACAACCTGCATGCCGCCGAATCCCATCCGAGCATCACGCCGCTCGCGACGATCTACCTCAGCACGATATTCGTGGCCTGCATGGTCTGCCACGGCGAAGTCTTCCGCCTCCGCCCCAGCGCGAGTCGCCTGACCAGCTATTACCTTTCGATCTCCGCCGGCGGCGCCTTCGGCGGACTCTTCGTCGCCCTCGTGGCCCCGGTCATCTTCCCCGATTACTTCGAACTGCATCTCACGCTCTTCCTGACCGCGGCGCTGACGATCATCGTCCTCCGCCAAGACCCCGCAGCTCCGCTGCGGAAGGGGATAGCAAACTTGGCTTGGGTCGTACCCTTCCTCGCCCTCGCCGGCCTCGGCTACGCCCTGAGCAACATCGCCACAAACTCCCTCAACGGCGCTGTTAGCGTCACCCGTGGCTTCTACGGCGTGCTCAAGGTGACGGAGACCGACAAGCATGACCCGGCCCGCCATCACCTGACCCTTCAGCATGGCGCGACCATCCATGGCCTTCAGTACCTGAGCGCGGAACGCCGGACGGACCCGACGAGCTACTATACCTCGACGAGCGGGGTCGGAAGGCTCCTACGCACCTATAAGCCGACCGGCGGCCGGCGCGTCGGCGCCGTCGGCCTAGGCTCAGGCACCCTGGCCGCCTGGGGTCGACCCGGCGACACGTTCCGCTTCTACGAGATCAATGACGACGTGGCCCGCCTCGCCACGAGCACCTTCACCTACCTGAAGGATTCGAAGGCGAAGACCGAACTCGTCATGGGAGACGCCCGGCTGTCCATGGAACGAGAGCCGGACCAGAAGTATGACGTCATCATCCTCGACGCTTTCAGCAGCGACGCCATCCCGGTCCACCTGCTCACGCTCGAAGCCTTCGCCCACTACCAACGTCACCTCAAGCCGGACGGGGTCATCGTCGTCCACGTCTCCAACCGCTACCTCGACCTTCATCCCGTCGTCTACCGCATCGCGGAGAAGATCGGCGTGCCTGCCGTGACCATCGACGACACCGATTCTTCCTACGAGGACGACGGCTTTTACGGCTCCGATTGGATCCTGATGACCCGCAACGCCGGCCTGCTCCAGCAACCGTTGCTACGCGATGCGACGAAGCCCCCGGTGGAATTCTCAGCCCGAGTCCTGCCCTGGACGGATGAACGGAGCGACCTGCTCCGCATCCTGGTCTCGGAACCCGACAGCTTCCTCCGCTGGCTGCAAGAGTTCTGAGTTTTCCCCACCTGCGGACGAGGTCTTATTGCCTTTTGGCCGGGGCGGACTACGCCATGCATACCCATGAACCTACCCCGGCTCATCCTGACCTTGCTCCTCGGCGCGATGACCCTCGCCGCCGCCGAACCCAAGAAGAAGACCGGCCAGAAAAAGATCGTCTACGCCCCGCAGCCTTGGGGTGACTGGGTGGAGGCTGATTTCCCGTTCTTCTCTTCGATCCTCGATGCCCGTCGTGAAGGCGCCGGCAAGGACAACCTCACGCCCCGCGGGCTGATCATCAAGCTCCCGCACGATACCTGGGCTTGCTTCGACACCGACCTGCTTCGCGTCTCCGCGGTCTGGCGCGGTAAGGGCGTCAGCGACAAAGCCCTGGCTCCAGGCTCCTATCATGACCCGAGCCGGAAGACGCTCGGCGGCCAGTTCCCCGCCCCGCAGCCCGAAGGCAAACTCTGGCTCGGCCATGCGATCCTCCCCGGCTGGCAGACCGGCGCGAAGGTCGACCAGACCGATCCGCGCTCGCCGGCTCCGTCGCCGCAAGAAGTCGGCCGTGGCCCGCTCCCAGAAGCGCTTGGCCGCTTCCAGTCCGTCGAACTCGTCGGCCCGGACGTCGTCCTGAACTACCGCGTGGCCGACGCTACCGTCCGTGAACTCTGGAAGGCTTCCGAACGCGACGGACGCATCGTCGTCGAACGCCACCTCTCCGTCTCCGCACACGCCAAGGACCTGCTTCTCGTCGTCGGCACGCGTCGCCAAGGCCCTTCGCAGGAACTCGAGACCGGCGTCACCGTGACCGGACCGGCCGAACTCGCCGCCGATGAGGATTTCTTCGTGGTGAAGGTACCGGCCAACAACTCGCCGGCCGCCCTCTGCGTCACGCTCTGCGACGAACATGCCGCCCCCGCCGTTGCCGCGCAGGCCATCCCGGCCGGTCCGGCGGCCCGTCGTTGGCAAACCGAAGTGAAGACCCAGGTGACCATGACGGAGAGCGCCGCGACCTACGCCGTCGATCATGTCGGCTTGCCCGTCGAGAACCCTTGGAAGCGCGCCGTCCGCACGGGCGACATCCAGTTCCGTAAGGACGGCACCGCGGTCGTCGTCACGCTTGACGGCGACGTCTGGCTGGCCCGCGGCCTGAAGGTCGGCGCGACCGACGTCACCTGGCGGCGCTTCGCCTCCGGCCTGCATGAGCCGATGACGTGCGCGCTCCGCGACGACGAGATCTTCGTCTTCGACCGCAACGGCGTCTGGCGACTCCGGGACACGGACGGCGACGGCGAGGCCGACGTCCACGAACTGTTCTCCAACGCCTTCGCGCAGACGGCGGACATGCGCGAATTCCCCAGCACCCTGCGACTCGGACCCAAAGGCGAGTTCGTCATCGCCAAGGGTGGCCAAGAAGCGACGACCATCGGCAAGCACAATGGCAGCGTCCTCCGCCTGTCCGCCGACGGCCGCACCGCCACCCGCCTCGGCTATGGCCTGCGCCAGCCGAACATCTCCGTCCACCCGATCACCGGCCTCGTGATCTCGAGCGACCAACAAGGCAACTACGTCCCAAGCACGCCGTTGCACATCATCCAAGGCGACCAGTTCTACGGCTTCCTGAGCGACAAGCTGCCCAAGGAGAAATACCCCGCGCCCATCGCCGCTCCGCTCACTTGGATACCGCACGCCGTCAACGCCTCCGCCCTCTCGCAGGTCTGGCTCTTGGACGCCCGGATGGGGCCGCTCAATGACCAGATGGTCCAGATCTGCTTCAACCAACCGGACCTTCTCCGTGTACTCTGGAACCACCGCGGCGCCAAGCCCCAGGCGAGCGTCGTCAGCGTCGCCAAAGGCTTCGTCACCCCGCCGCTCAACGGTTCCGTCAATCCCGTCGACGGACAGCTCTATCTCGCCGGCTTCCAGATCGCCGGCTGGGGCAACACCCTCGACACCCTGACGGGCATCGAGCGCGTCCGCTACACCGGCGCGCCGTCGCTCACGCCGCGCGAAATCATCCCGACCGACCGGGGCATCCTGCTGCGCTTCGACGTCGCCCTCGATCCGGCCAAAGCCACGAACCCCGAGAGTTACTCCTTGGCTACCTGGCGCTACAAGCGTGCCCCTTCCTACGGCTCGGCCCAGTACAAGGCCGACGGCAAGACCGGCAACGACTGGCTCACGGCCAGCAGCGCCTACGTAAGCCAGGACGGCAAGAGCGTCTTCGTCGGCGTGCCTGGACTCAAGGCCGTCGAACAGCTCAGGATCGGCTGGGATCTCGCTTCCTCGGCCGGGGCGGAGATGCGCCAGAACGCCTATACGACGCCCTACGAGCTCGTGAAATTCGACCCGGTCGCCGAAGGCTTCGGCCCGATCGAAGTCGACCTCACGCCGCGCGCCGCCGCCGCGAAGAAAGCCGAAATCGTCTCCGCCAAGGAGGGTCAACGTCTCGCCACGATGTTCGGCTGCGTCGCCTGCCACTCCGTGACCGATACGGCCATGAGCAACGTCGGCCCGAAATGGAAGGGCCTGTTCGGCTCCCGGCGCGACTATGTCACCGAGGCGGGCAAGAAGGGGTCCGCGATGGTCGATGCGGCCTACCTGCGCGAATCCATCCTCGAACCCAACGCCAAGAAGCACGCCACCTTCGTGAAATCCGAATTCGCCATGCCCAGCTTCGCCGGCGTGCTTTCCGACGCGCAGATCGAGTCCATCATTCTCTACATTCAATCCCTGAAATAACATGCCTTCCACGCTCGACCTCACCCGCGCGCCCACCACTGACCCTCTCGGGATCTACCGTTTTCGCGACGGGCTCTACGCCGTCGACCTGATCGCCGCCGCCATCACCGAGTTCGACTTGTTCACCAAGCTCGCCGCCAAGCCTTCCGATCTCGCCACGGTCTGCCGCGACCTCGGCACGCATCGCCGACCGACCGACGTGATGCTCACGCTCTTCGCCGCCAATGGATTCCTTGCGCTCAATGACGGCGTCTATTCCGTGACCGAACTCGGACAGGAACACCTCGTCAGCACGTCGCCGATCTTCCTGGGCGCCTACTACGCCTCACTCAAGGACCGTCCGGTGGTGAAGGATTTCATCGTGATCCTGAAGACCGACAAGCCCGCCAATTGGGGCAGCTACAAGGACGAGAAGCCTTGGAGCGAAGCCATGCTGACCGACGCCTTCGCCACCAGCTTCACCGCGGCCATGGATTCGCGTGGCTTCACGCTCGGACCCGCCATGGCCAAGGCCTCGCCGATTGGCGCACGCACCCGTCTCCTCGACATCGCCGGCGGTTCCGGCATCTACGCCTGCGCGCTGGTCGCCAACCACCCCAAGCTCACCGCGACGGTCTTCGAACGCGCCCCGGTCGACGGCATCACCCGAAAGATGATCGCCAAGCGCGGCTTCCAGGACCGCGTCGACGTCAAGGCGGGTGATATGTTCACCGATGCCCTGCCCGCGGGCTACGATGTCCACCTGTTCTCCAACGTCCTCCACGACTGGGACACGGATAAGGTCCGCTTCCTCCTCGCCGCCTCGGCCAAGGCACTGCCAAAGGGCGGCCTGCTCATCGTGCACGACGCCCACCTGAACGACGACAAGACCGGCCCGGCTCCGGTGGCCGCCTACTCCGCCCTGCTCATGAGCGTCACCGAAGGCCGTTGCTACGGCACCGGCGAGATGCGAGAACTCCTGACCGAAGCCGGCTTCACCGACATCCGACATCAGGACACGGCGTGCGATCGGAGCATTGTCACTGCCGTGAAGATGGCAGATGGCCGATGACAGATGACGGGGAAATCGAATTACACCCTATCTCGGCGATCATCTGCTTTTCCCTCTGTCATCTGCCCTCCATCATCTGACCTCCACTCTTCCCATGCGCTCCCTCCTCATCGCCTTCCTCGCCGCCGTAACCTGTTCGGCTGCTGAAAACCCCGAACTTGCCCGAGTGACCGCGGCCGACGACGCGCGTGTGGCGGCCATGCTGGCTCCGACCCGCGAGAAGCTCGATGCCGTGCTTTCGCCGGACCTGCGCTACGCCCACTCCAACGGACAGGTCGACACCAAGGCGGCCTTGATCGACTCCCTGACCGATGGCTCTGCTAACTATTCGAAATACGCCTATCAGCAGCGCACGTTCACCTTCCCCACCCCGGGCATCGCCTTGATGGCCGGCCGCTTCGACGTGAAAGCCGTCGTGAAGGGCAACGCCGCCGAGAGCACCATCAGTTTCCTCGCCGTCTGGCGCCTGGAAAAAGGCGTCTGGAAGTTCCTCGCCTGGCAGTCCTGCAAGATCCCGCCAGCGACCCCGGCGAAGTAAGGTTTTCCTCGCAACTGTAGGGGGTTTAGGCTGTCTCAATGGCAGCATGAACCCCCTGCTCGCTTACGTCGTCGCCCTGTCCCTCGGCGCCGCTTCCCTCTTTGCGGCCGACGCTCCGGCCAAGCCCAAGGCCGAAGCCTCCAAGGCCCCGGCCCGCTTCCAGAACGACGGCAACCCCGAACGCCTCAAGTCGCCCTTGCTGATCAAGCCAGACGAGAACGTCGCCTATGGTCCGCACCGCATGCAGGTGCTATACTTCTGGCGCGCGAAGTCCGATAAGCCGACACCGCTCCTGTTCTACATCCATGGCGGAGGCTGGACCAACGGTGACCGTTCTTCGGTCAACGGCATGCTGAAGGAATCCCTCGCGGCTGGCATCTCCGTGGTCTCGGTCGAATACCGTTACATTAAGGACGCCACCGCGGACGGCGTCGTGCCTCCAGTGAAAGGACCGATGCTCGATTGCGCCCGCGCGCTGCAATTCGTACGCAGCAAGGCCAAGGAGTGGAATCTCGACAAGACCAAGGTCGGCGCGGCCGGCGGCTCCGCCGGCGCCTGCACCAGCCTCTGGCTCGCGTTCCACGACGACCTGGCGGACCCGAAGAGCGAAGACCCGATCGCCCGCGAATCCACCCGCCTGACCTGCGCCGCCGTCCAGGTGCCGCAGACGACACTCGACCCGAAGCAGATGCGCGAATGGACGCCGAACAGCACCTACGGCGCCCACGCGTTCGGCATCGTCGGCGACAGCAAGAAGAAGACCTCCTCCTTCCAGGCCTTCTTCGACGCCCGCGAGAAGATCATGCCGTGGATCAAGGAATACTCGCCTTACGAACTCGTCAGCCGTGACGACCCTCCCGTCGGACTCTTCTTCGGCTCAAAGCCTAACCTTGGCCAGGACGAGAAAGACCCCACGCACACGGCGAACTTCGGCGTGAAACTGAAGGAGCACTGTGACGAGATCAAGGCTCCCTGCGAACTCGTCTACCCGGGCGCCCCGAACGTCGTCCACGCCAACCCGAACGACTACATCAAGGCCTACCTGCGCCCTGAACTGAAGTGAGGCTTCTCGCTCTGCTGCTGACCACCGTCGCCTTCGCCGCCGAACCTAAGGCGCCGGCCAAGCGCCCTTCCGCCGCCGAGACCAAGGCTGCGGCGATGAAACTAGCGATCGACATCCCGAGTTCGAAGGACGGCACCCTGCAGAAGGTGATTTACTGGCGGCCGGCGTCCGCGGCGCACGACGTCGCCGGCCCAAGCGTCCCGCTGGTCGTGTTTCTCCACTCTTGGAGCGGCGGCTTCGAACAGGGGCCGCCCTGGATCGCCCAGGCGAAGAAGCTAGGCTGGGTGCTCGTCGCCCCTGATTTCCGCGGTCCGAACAGCCGCCCCGAGGCCTGCGCCTCCGACCTCGCCTCGCAGGACATCCTCGACGCCGTGGCCTACGCCCGTCGCGACGCGCGGATCGACCCGACCCGCATCTACCTTATCGGCGGTTCCGGCGGCGGCCACATGTCCCTCGTCATGGCCGCCCGCGCGCCCGACCTCTGGGCCGGCGTGAGCGCCTGGGTGCCCATCTCCGACCTCGCCGCCTGGCACGCCGAGAGCTCGGCCCGCAAAAACAACTATGCCAAGATGATCGAGCAGTCCTGTGGCGGCGCACCCGGACCGATGACCGAAGCCGAATACCGTCATCGTTCGCCCCTCTTCCATCTCGCCGCCGCCAAGGGCGTGCCGCTCGACATCAATACCGGCATCCACGACGGCCACACCGGTTCCGTTCCCGTCAGCCATTCGCTCCGCGCCTTCAACGTGCTGGCGGCACCGGATAAGCAGGTCTCGGCCGAAGAAATCGATTTCATGGTCCGCGAGCAGAAGATTCCCGCCAAGCTCAGCGCCGAGACGCAAAACGACCCCGAGCGAGAAAAGATCACCCTCTTCCGCCGCAGTTCCGGCAACGTCCGCGTGACGGTGTTCGAAGGCGGCCACGAATCCGAATCCTCGGCGGGCGTGCTCTGGCTCTCCCGTCAGCGCAAAGGCCATGCGGCGGACTTCAGCCTCGGCCAGAAAGCCGGCCAAGCCGGCGCCGCGGCCGAGGTCTCCAAATAGGCATAAATAGCTAAAACGCCCCCCCTAAGGGGGCCTTGCTTCGTTTTCCTCTGGTCGGGCTGGTGAGATTCGAACTCACGACCTCTTGCACCCCATGCAAGCGCGCTACCAGACTACGCTACAGCCCGAGAGAGGAAAGATTGGGTTAAGCCCCAGCCCGGCGGGGATGTCAATCCGACAAAGGCAGCCCCATGGTTTCTCGACAGTTCCAAGGGCTAACCCTAATAATTCCGTATGAGCCGCACCCCCCTGCTCCTCCTTTCCCTGTTCTGCACGAGCCTCTTCGCGGAGTCTCGTCCGAACTTCGTCTTCATCCTGGCCGACGACCTCGGCTACGGCGAAGTCGGCTACAACGGCCAGAAAATCATCCGCACCCCGCATGTCGACCGCCTCGCCCGCGAAGGCATGATCCTGACCCGACACTACTCCGGCAACGCGGTCTGCTCCCCTTCCCGCGTCGTGCTCATGACCGGACGAAATCCCGGACGTGCCACGACCCGCGATAACATCGACGTCGGCAATCAGGAACAGTTCCCGCTTCCGGCCGGCATCACGACGCTCCCGGCCACGCTGAAGTCCGCCGGCTATGCGACCGGCGCCTTCGGTAAATGGGGCATGGGCAGCTTCGAGTCCACCGGCAGTCCGCTCAAGCAAGGTTTCGATCGCTTCCTCGGCGTCACCAGCCAGTGGGTCGCCCATAGCCACTATCCTCCCTATATCCAGGATGACGGCGTGAAGGTCTCGCTCGACAACGGACCGAACGGCACGCCTGGCCACGCCAACTTCCCGGCCGAGGCCGACCCGAAGGATCCGCAGGCCTTCGCGCCTTATATCGGCAAGGACTTCTCGAGCGACCGCACCATCGTCGGTGCGGAAGCCTTCATCGCCGCCAACAAGGCCAAGCCGTTCTTCCTCTACTACGCCTCGCCCCTGCCCCACGTCGCCCTCCAAGTGCCGGCCGAAGAACTGAAGCAGTATGAGGGCGCGATCGTCGAAGACGCGCCTTACGTGCCGAAGAAAGGCGGCTACGTCCCTAACCGCACCCCGCGCACGACCTACGCCGCGATGATCTCGCGCCTCGACAAAGAAGTCGGCCGCATCCTCGCCGCGCTTGAGAAAGCGGGCGTCGCCGATAACACGATCATCGTCTTCTCCGGCGACAATGGCGCCACGCACGACGCCGGCGGCGTCGACACGAAATACTTCAATTCCGCCGGCGGCCTGAAGGGCCTTAAAGGATCGCTCCATGAGGGCGGCATTCGCGAGCCGACCGTGGTCCGCTGGCCGGCCGGCATCAAGGCCGGCACGCGCTCGAACCGCATCTCGGGCTTCGAAGATTGGCTGCTGACCTTCTCCGAGCTGGCCGGCGTGAAGCTGGAACG
>CAIXQT010000143.1 GCA_903921665.1 uncultured Opitutia bacterium | reverse complement strand
CGATTATCTCGGCATCAATTGCTGGAGCGGCTCACCGCGTTTCGTCCCCGCCGCCGCCCGAGTGGCGCTGCTGCGCGAGATCCCTCAGGCTAAGCGCGTGGCCGTGACCGTGAATCCGACCGTCACCGAAGCCGCCGCGCTGATCGCCGAAGGCTTCGCCATCGTCCAAGCCCACTTCGATCCCGCCAAACAAGAGTGCGACCCTAAGGTCCTCTCCGCCAAGCTGGGTGCGAAGGCCCTCTGGCTGGCCCCGAAGCTCGCCGACGGGGCCGAATGGCCTGCCGACCTGATTCCCCTGGCGGCTGGCTTCGTACATGATGCGCACGCCAAAGACGCCTTCGGGGGTACCGGCAAGCAGTCGGATTGGACCCGTTTCCAGAAGCTTCTCCTGCAATACCCGCAAAGCCTGTGGATTCTCGCCGGCGGCCTGGGCCCCGACAATATCGCTGCCGCGGCCCAGTCCGGAGCCGCCTTTTTCGACCTCAATAGTGGGGTAGAACTGGCACCCGGGCTGAAATCTGCTGAAAAACTGGCTGGCGTGTCGGAAGTGCTGCTTAAAAATAACCAATCGTAAGTCCCGCCCCCCTTTCCTGACACTTGGCACGGGTGATGCATAAGTGGTCTTGCTCAACCGAACGCCTAACCCAACCTAAAACACACCACCATGAAGCTCGTCGTCGCCATCATCAAACCCTTCAAACTTGAAGAAGTTAAGGACGCTCTCGCCGAAATCGGCATCGAGGGTATGACCGTAACTGAAGTCAAGGGCTTCGGCCGCCAGAAGGGTCACACGGAGATCTACCGCGGTTCCGAATACACCGTCGACTTCCTCCCCAAGGTGAAGATCGAGGCCGCCGTCGCTGACGAGCAGGTCGAGAAGGCCATCGCCACGATCTCCAAGGCCGCCCAGACCGGCAAGATCGGTGACGGCAAGATCTTCGTCCTCGGCCTCACCGACGTCATCCGCATTCGCACCGGCGAGCGCGGTCCTGCCGCCATCTAAGTCCCCCTGTTCGGAGCAAGCAGAAGGGCGTCCCTCGGGACGCCCTTTTTCTTTGGCTTATTTCGCGGCAGCCTTGGCCGCGGCCCTCGCGGCGTCGCGCCTGGCCAGCATGCCAGGCGAATTCCACTTGATGACGTGGTAGGTCGCCTGCCCTTCGCCGGCGTTGCGGATGGCGTGGTCGATGTTCGCCGCCTGGAAGATGACGGAGCCGGGGCCGAGCTTCACCCAATCGCCGGCGACGAGGGCCTCCACGGTGCCTTCCTTGACGATCAGGAGCTCCTCGTCGGCGTGCTGATGGGGCGGGTGCGGCGCCTGGCCCGGATTCAGCGTCGTGATATGCATCTCGAGTTCGTCGAGGGTGGCGGTCGGAGCCTGGCACACCTTACGGTAAGCGCCGATCTTGGTCGGCTTGACCACGAGCTTCTCCCAATCGAAAGCCGCGGAGCCCATGACAGGCTTCGACGCAGGCACGGTAGCGGCGAGACGGTCTTGGCCGATGAAGCCGAGGAGTCCGAGGCAGACGGAAGCGGTCAGGGCGGCGACGACGAGGTCGCGACGGGTCGGGGTGATCATGGGTCATATCTAGGAAACCCGCCGAGGGGAGTAAAGAGCCCATCCAGACGCCTTGCCCTCGGGCCGAACCCGGGCCTAATCTGCCGCATGCTTCGCCCCGCGCACCGATGGACGGCCGCCCTGCTCGCCTTGGCGGGACTGCTCGCCGGCTGCGGCGACGGCAAGACCACGGCCGAACGAAAGGCCGCCGAAGGCTACCTGATCATCAATAACATGGCCGAGCCGTCCGGGCTCGACCCGCAGACGATCACCGGCCTCAGCGAAAGCCACATCATCGCGGCCCTCTTCGAAGGCCTCGTGAACTACGACCCCAAGGACCTGCATCCCGTCCCGGGCGTGGCTGAGAGCTGGACGATGTCGCAGGACGGCAAGGCCTGGACGTTCCGCCTTCGCCCCGCGGCCCGCTGGTCCAACGGCGATCCGGTGACCTCGGCCGATTTCCTCTTCAGCTACGAACGCATGCTCACGCCGAGCTTCGGCGCCGAGTACGCCACGATGCTGCACGGCATCCGCGGAGCCAAGGCCTTCCACGCCGGCAAGACCAAGGATTTCAAGACGGTCGGCGTCCGCGCGCCTGACGCGCATACGCTCGTCATCGAACTCGAGGACCCCATTCCCTACTTCCTGCAGCTCCTCTGCCACCACAGCTGGATCCCCGTGCACCCCGGCACGATCCTGAAGCACGGCAAGATGGATTCCCTCAACACGCTTTGGACGCGCCCCGGCGCGTTGGTCGGCAACGGCGCCTTCACGCTCGAGAAATGGGAAGTCGCGCGCCGCGTGGTCGTGCGCAAGAACCCGCTCTACTGGAACGCCAAGGAGG
>CAIXQT010000142.1 GCA_903921665.1 uncultured Opitutia bacterium | reverse complement strand
GATGTCGGGCAGCACCGACCGGAAGCAACCTCCTGGCTGCAGGATCCGGAACGCCTCACGTAGCGCGAGACGGCAGTCGGCCAGCGTCAGGTGCTCCAAGGTATGCGAACTGTAGACCAACTCGACTGAGGCGGACGCCACGGGGAGTCCCTTCACGACGTCGCCGAAAATCACCGTCTTGGGATAAGGCGCGCCGCGTCGCGCGATCGGCAATAGGTTGAGCACGGGAGTACGCTGCAACCGCAGCATCGGGCTGGAGTCGTAATTGACCCAGCCTTCCGGCCCGCAAAGACCGGCACCGAATTGGACCTTGAGGCTCATCTGGAAAGAGACTTCAGCGCGATGGCGATAACCCGGTCGCGATCCGCTTCGGTCATGGCCGCCCCGGAAGGCAGGCAGAGGCCTTGGTCGAAGAGGCGCTCGCTGACCGCGCCGCCGTGCGTCTCGACGCCGGCGAAGACGGGCTGGAGATGCATGGGCTTCCAGACAGGGCGGGCTTCGATGTTCTCGGCTTCGAGCGCCAGCCGTACCTGCTCGCGGGTGACACCGGCGACGGCTGGATCGATCGTGAGGCAAGTGAGCCAATGCGTGGATCGGCCCCACGTGGCTTCGGGCTGCATGGTCACGCCAGGCAAGGCCTTGAAGGCGTCGGCGTAAGCCTTGAAGTGCGCACGACGGCGCGAAACCTTGCCGGAGAGGCGAGCCATCTGTCCCAGGCCGATGCTGGCGGCGATATTGCTGAGGCGGTAGTTATAACCGATGGTCGAATGCTGGTAATGCGGGGCGGCGTCACGTGCCTGGGTTGCGAGGAAGCGCGCCTGCTTCGCCAACTCGGCATCATCGGTCACGAGCATGCCGCCGCCCCCGGTGGTGATGATCTTATTGCCGTTGAAGGAGTGGATGCCGAAAAGGCCGAAGGAGCCCGGCGCGGACTCGCCATAGGTAGCGCCGAGGGCTTCGGCGGCGTCTTCGATGAGCTTCACGCCATGCTTTTCACAGCAGGCCTTGATCGGCGCGATGTCCGCCGACTGGCCATAGAGATGCACGAGCACGAGCGCCTTGGGGGGCTTGCCGGCCTTGGCTTTCTGCTCGATGACGGCGCAGGCGAGCGCGGGATCCATGTTCCAGCTGCGTTCTTCGGAGTCGATGAAGACGGGCTTGGCCCCGAGATAAGTGATTGGCGCGGCGGAGGCGACGAAGGTCAGAGTCGAACAGAGCACTTCGTCACCCGGACCGACGCCCGCGAGGCGTAGCGCGAGGTGCAGGGCCGCGGTACCGGAAGAGACGGCGACGGCATGTTTCGAGCCGACGAGGGTCGCGAAATCGGTCTCGAAGGCGTCGAGATTCGGTCCGGCCGGCGCGATCCAATTGGATTCGAAGGCTTCGAGGACGTGTTCGATTTCGGCGGAGCCGAGATCGGGCGGCGAGAGGTAGAGGCGGGGGAGAGACATGGGCTTAATGGTGCAAAGGTGCAAATCGGAGCGGAGCTCCTGTGCAAAAGTGCAAAGGTGGATTCACAAAATACCTAGACTCGAATGGGCAATCAATGACGACTGCGCGTCTTGATGGTTCGGCAGCGAGCGATAACTCTGCGGCATGGCATCCTTTACCAAATTTGAAGAAATTGAAGCGTGGAAGACCGCAGAAGCTATCGTCGTGCTGGCCTACGGGCTACTAAAGGAAGGCCCTGGCTCCAGAGACTGGGCACTCAAAGACCAGGTGCAGCGCGCTTCAGTTTCCATTATGTGCAACATCTCTGAGGGCTTTGAGAGTCGGTCTGACCGCACTTTTTATGATATGCTACGCCGAGCCAAGGGGTCTTGCGGAGAAGTGCGGACACTTATGTATGTCTCGGCAAAAATCGGCCATATACCTTTGGCTAAATATGAGACCATGAAGCCCCTGTGCGTTAAGTGTTCATCTCAGATCCAAGCCTTGATGTCTCATCTCGAAGCCACCCGGCCTGAAATACCTAGTCGGAAAAGATGGTGATCTTTAGTTGCATTCACTTTTGCACCTTTGCACAAGCCGCAGGCGAGTTGCACTTTTGCACAGGTCTCTTGCGCTACTTCCACTTCTGATCCGCGTAGATTCCCAACGGTGCCAGCGCTCCCCAGAGCGCCGCATTCGCCGGATCCGCCAGCAAATCCTCGATCCTCTGGCCGCTGGATAAGCGCACGAACATCTGTTCGTTTTTCTGGTTCAGGCCATAGGCCCGGATATCTTTCCAGGCAAGAGGCAGGCGTTCGAGTCGGCCGATGAGTCCGTCGCGCCAACCGGCTTGCTGATCTTCGTAACGATTCGGCTCGCCGTTGACGAGATGCCAGAAGGCGACGTTCTGCTTGCCGCCGTTCGGCACGATATACTGGCCGAACTCGTAAGGCAGCAGGGCCCGCTCACCCACCCGGCCCGGCACGGCATACTGCCGCTCGGTGCGGACGCAGCCGTTGTTCACCCAGCAGGAATCGGGATTGTGCGAGCCGGCGTCGACGACCGAGACCTTGCCGGGCTCCCAATACGCGACGTAGACCAGCAGCTGGGCACCCCCTCGAACATACAATACCTGACGCGCTTGGCTGAAATTGAGGATGCCTTGAGCGCTGGCCATCGCGGCGGACGAACCCGCGATCGGGATCTCGCGACGCGTCCAGCCCGGCACTTCCGGCAAAGCCCGACCTAGGTCGCCCGAGAATCGGCGCGGCCTTGCCGGCGCGAACTCGGACAAAATCACGAGGGCGAGCAGACCGGCGAGCATGAGGCCGCCGAAGATCAGCAGGGCTTTACGCATCTCAGAGAATACGCGCGGGGATACCGACCACGGTGACGTCGGCGGGCACATCGGTCACCACGACCGCGCCGGCGCCCACGACCGAACGGCTGCCGACGGACTTTCTGGGAATGACGCTGGCTCGGCTACCCATGAAGACCCGATCGGCGATGCGTACGTGCCCCGTGATGTCGCACTGCGCGCTCAAAGAGGTCCACGGCCCGAGGGAGGCGTCATGGCCGATAGTGCAGTTGAGGTTCACCATCACGAAGTCACCGAGATCGATATCGACGGAAACGACCGCTCCGGGGCAAAGGACGACGCCCTTCCCCAGCCTCACCCGCGCGCCGACCAAGGCCTGCGGGTGCACGAACGTCAGGAACTCCGCGCCGGCAGCCAGCAATGGCGTGACGAGCTTTTCCTTGAGCGCCGGCATGCCCACGCCGCAGAGATAAACCGTGTCAGCGGAAGGACGATGGCCCGCCAGCGGACGCACCGGGGCGAAGCTGCCAAACGAGGCGAGAGCGTCGGCATTGTCGTCGAGGAAGCCGGCGAGTTCCCACTCGCGGCCGCAAGCCGGATGGTGGCCGGCCCAGGCATAAAGTTCCCGGCCAAAGCCACCAGCACCGACGATAAGGAGTTTCTTCATGGTTTATGCGGAAGGAGGGCGAGCAAGTCGGCGACGGTCCGGCAGGCGCGGACCTGCGCGCCCGTGATCGTCTGCTGATGGCCATGCTCGAAGTGGGACACCACCAGCAGGATGGCCAAAGAATCCCAGTTGGGCAGCGAACCGAGCACGGTCTCCGGCGTCGCGGTGGCGAGCACGTCGACGTCGGCACGTAAGGCGGCGAGTTTCTGTTCGAGCGTCATCGAGGGAAAGCAAGGGTCGGAGCGACGACCATCGGGCCGGCTTCGAGCGCCGCCGCACCCCAGGAGAAACCGACGCCAAAGCCGCAGACGACCAGACGGCTACGGCTGCCCTGCAAGGCTTCAGCACAAGCATGGGCCATCGCGGCCGGAATGGAGGCGGAACTCTGGTTGCCGAACTGCTCCACGAGATTCATCGGGACTTTGGCTTCGGGGAAGCCGCATTTACGGGCGACGGAGGACACGACAAAACGGTTGGCCTGATGGAGCACGAGATGGTCCGTGGCTTCCGGCGTCCAGCCGGCGAGCTTGAGTACCCCGGCGACGGCCGGCGGCACTTCGCGTAGCGCGAATTCATAGACAGCGGCCCCGTCCATACGCAGGCACGCGGAAGAGACGGCTCCTTCGGACTGACGCGCGCCGCCCGCGGGCACGATGATCGCCGAGGCGCCGGTGCCGTCCGTGCCGAAGACGAAATGCATGGACGTGGCCTCGCCGGTCTTCTCCACAAGCATCGCCGAACCGGCGTCGCCGAAGAGCGGGGCGGTGGCCGGATCGTTCGGATCGACAAGGCGGCTCAGCGTATCCCCGGCGCAGACGAGCACCCGGGCGGCGCCAGCGCCGCAGAGCATCGCCGCCTGATGCAAACCGTAGACCCAGCCGGAACATCCGAGCGAAAGGTCGTAGGCCGCCGCGGCCTTGCTCAACCGGAGCCGGGCATGCAGGAGCGAAGCGTTATTCGGCTGCGGATGATCGGGGGTCTGCGTGACGAAGATGACGGCATCGAGGGAGGACGCATCGACCGCCGCTTCGTCAAGCAACCGGGCAGCCGCATCAGCACAAAGGTCCAACGCGGTCACACCGGGAGCGGCGACGCGACGTTCGCGCAAGCCGACCGCCTTGGCGAGACGGGCGAGCTGCGCCGGATCCTGGCCGGCCGCAAGCCCCTCGGCCTGGAAATCCCGGACGACGGAGCCGACGGTGACGGCGATGCCGGCGAGACGCACGTGGGTGAGTGAGGATTGCATCGATCTACTTAGAGGTGAACTGCCTGAGCCATGATTCCATGCAGAGGACGCCCAGCAAGGGGTAAGCGGCGTCGACCTGTCCGCGGCGGTCGGCTTCGAGCAAGCGGAGGACGCCTTGGCCGTCAAAGAAGCCCGTGCCGTCAAGTCGACCGCTGTGGGCAAGCTCTTCGAGGCGTCGGCCATAGGCGCCTTGGATCAGCCGTCGCAAGGGGAAGCCGAAACCGGACTTAGGCCGATCGAGCACGGCGTCGGGGATCACGCCGCGCATGGCCTGACGCAGGACGTACTTACCTTCGAGGCCCCGTTGCTTCAGGTTGTCGGCCAACCGTTCAGAGAAGGCGACCAGGTCGGGGTCAAGGAAAGGCACGCGCACTTCGACGCCGCAAGCCATCGCCATCTTGTCGGTGTAGTTCAGGTTATGGTCCGCGAGGAAGAAGCGGCGGTCGAGGTGCAGCATCTGATTGAGCCGCGAAGTGCCTGCAGGCAAATCAGCCAAGGCGGACACCAGCGGGTCTATCGTCCGATAAGCGCCCAGTTGTTCGCGGAAGCCCGGTGCGAGCGCCGGCGCGAAGACGGCTTCGTCCATCCAGAGAAAGTAGCTGGCCAGCCGTTCGGCCGGATCGGCGTCGGCGTAGCGGAAGAGCTTCGAGGCGCGGCGTCCGAACGACGTGCCGGTGCCCATCCGCGCGGAGATGCCGCGGAGCCCGGCCCGGAAAGGCTTAGGCAACCAACCCCAAGCACGCTCGCTGCGGAGCGCGAGATGCCGGCGGTAGCCGGTGAAGATGTCGTCGCCGCCAGCGCCGGAGAGCAGGACCTTAACCCCTCGGGCCTGCGCCGCACGGCAGATGGCGTGGGCGGTGAAGGCGGCGAGGTCCGGCGTCGGCTCATCGAGCTGCCAGACCATCCAGTCGAGCTGTTCGGTCGCCCGTTCGTCCATCTGCGCGACGTGGAGCGGCACGCCGAAATGGTCGCTGACCTGTCGGGCATACGGATGATCGTCGACGAAGCCTTCGGTCTGCTCGGCGGCGGATTGCGGCGGCAACGTGAAGCACGGGTAGTCGGCCGGCGAGGCGACATGCCGCAACGCGAAGTGGGCGATGGTCGAGGAATCCAGTCCGCCGGAAAGAAAGCCGCCGAGCGGGACGTCCGAGACGAGCTGGCGGCGGACTGCTTGATCAAGGTAATGCCGAAGGCCGTCGATGGCCTGCTTGTCCGAGAAGGGCTGGATCTCCTGCGCGTAGCTGACGGGCCCGAAACGTCGCACCACGGGAGCCTGCCCTTCGCGCCATTCGACGCACGTGCCGGGCAGCACCTTGCGGATACCTTTGACCGGCGTACCCTCGCCGGGGGCATAAAGGAGCGTGAGGTAAGAGGCGATCGCGGCCGGATCCGGCGTGAGGTCGACGTCGGGCAGACAGCGCAGCGCTTTGATCTCGGAAGCGAAACCATGGCCCGCGGGGGTGCCCGCCCAATAGAGCGGCTTCACGCCGGCGGCGTCACGGGCGAGCAGCATCCGCCGCTCCGCCGGAAACCAGGCGGCGAAGGCGAAGATCCCGTTGAGCCAAGGCAGGCATTTCTCGCCATGCCGCGCGAGCAGGTTGGCGAGGACCTCGGTGTCGCTGCCGCCGCGGAAGACCTCCCCTTCCCGCTCGAGCCGACGGCGCAGCTCGCGGTAGTTATAGATCTCGCCGTTGAAGGTGACGATGACCCGTCCGTCCGCGGAACGCATCGGCTGACGGCCGGACTCCGAAAGGTCGAGGATTGCCAGCCGGACGTGCGATAGGCCGACGCGTTC